>JASJYE010000305.1 GCA_030123645.1 Candidatus Hydrogenedentota bacterium
ATTTCCCATTTCGAGGCGGCAGTGGGCTAACGATAACAAATGAGAAAGCGCTATTGCGAGGCCGGTGTCAGGAATGCCCCGGGCTCTTTTGGGGCTTGAGTTTTTCCTCTGTCTCCTCTAGAATCCTTGAACCCGCGGGTTTGAATCCCATCCGGGCGAATCAGGCGATAGCTGCCGCGGCCACATGAGAAGGACCAGATTGAGGCGGGCTCCGGCGAGTATCCGGGCCCTCTGAGGAGTGATCATCTTGGATTTGTCATTTGGAGAAGAGTACGAAGAGTATCGTCAAACGGTACGGGGATTCATTGAGGAGAACGCCCACCTGGCACCGGGTAGGGGACAGGTAAATGCCGAAAAGACGCGGGCCTGGCAACGATTGCTAATCGAGAACGGCTATGCCGTGCGCACGATCCCCAAAGAATATGGTGGAGGCGGCCTGGAGCCCGATATTCTGAAATCCCGGATTATTGCTGAGGAGTTCGCACGTGCCCAGCTACCAGCCGGCATGGGGGGCGGCGGGATTTCCTTCTTGGCGCCTGTGTTGCTTGATAAGGGGACGGATGAACTTAAGAAGAAGTTTATCGCCCCGACGATTCGTGGCGAGATGACCTGGTGCCAGGGCTATTCTGAACCGAATGCCGGCAGCGATCTCGCCAGCCTTAGCACGCGCGCCGTCCTCGACGGGGATGAATGGGTCATTAACGGCCAGAAGATCTGGACCAGCGGCGCGAAGAGCTCGGACTGGATGTTCTGTCTGGTCCGCACAGAGCCGGATGCGCCCAAGCACCGTGGGATTAGTTTTCTTTTGCTCTCGATGGATTCTCCAGGACTCGACGTTCGTCCTCTTGAGACGATGACGGGCGTGCCCTTTTTCAACGAGGTTTTTTTCACCGACGTTCGCGTGCCCAAAGATCAGATCATTGGCCAGCGCGGTGAAGGCTGGGCCATTGCGAACGCAATACTGCGTCACGAGCGCGACAGCCTGGGCGACCCGGACGATTCCTTGAGACGGCTCAACTTGCTTATTGAACTCATGAAACAAGAGACCGTCGATGGACAGCGGATCATCGACAATGCTGTGTATCGAGATCAGCTGATGCAGATTCAAGGGCGGATCATGGCGTTGCGTTTCAACGATCTGCGTCTGCTCAGCGCGAAAATGACTGGGCAGGATGTCGCACTGGCAACGATGATTGTGAAACTACAGGGGACCGAATTGCGCCACTCCCTGGAAAGTCTCGCCATCGATGCCTTGGGTGAGCACGGCATATTGTACGGAGAGGGCCCTTATTTGCGGAACCACGGCTCCTGGCAGCACGATTACATGCAGTTTTTGGGCCTCATTATCGGCGGAGGCACGAATCAGATACAGAGGAATATCATTAGCGAACGCGGCCTAGGCATGCCGCGCGAACCTAAAGCCAAATAGAGGATCAGAGACCTATCATGGAATTTGGACTTTCGGAAGAACAGCAACTGTTGCAGAGAAGCGTTGGGGGCTATCTCGACGATAACGGCGGATTGAAAAGGGCCCGTCAATTCGCCGACGGCGGAGAACTGCGTGCCGACGACCTGTGGAAGGGTATTTGCGAGCTCGGCATACCGGGTCTGCTTGTCGATGAGGAACACGGGGGGATGGGAATGCCGCTGCTTGACGCGGCGTTGGTGGCGGAGACTATGGGCTATTACGTCACCCCGGCGCCTTTCGTCTCGAGCGTGGTCATGGTCCCGCTCGCCATCGCCCTGGCCGGCTCAGACGCGCAGCGGTCGCGTTTACTGCCCTCCCTCGCCGACGGCAGCCTGATTGCCGGCGCCGCGTTGACGGAGACTATCGGCGCGCGAGAAGGCGCGCATATAAGTTGGGATGCTTCGGTGCTGAACGGCAAGGCGCTTTTCGTACTGGATTTCGAGGCCGACATCTATCTGGTCGCGGATGCGGAGCGCGCTCTGTATATCGTCGAGTCGAAGGCGGAGGGACTTCAACGTCAACGTTTGATCACAGTAGACAAAACGCGTCCAGTGGGCGAACTGGTATTCAACAACGTAAAGGCGGAACCGCTACCGAATGACGCGGGTATCGACGTATGTGCGCGAATCGTCGACGCGGGACGGATTATACTTGCGGCGGACACGCTGGGCGCGGCCCAGAATATGCTGAACCAAGCCGTAGCGTACTCTAAAATACGCGAACAGTTTGGCCGCGTCATCGCGTCGTTTCAGGCAGTGAAACATATGTGCGCGGATATGGCCGCCAACCTGGAGCCCTGCCGCGCGATGATGTGGTACGCAGCCCATATCTTTGATGCGGACCCGGACGAGTCCCGGTTGACCGCCTGTCACACAAAGGCGCATCTGGCCGAGGTCGCAAAGCTTGTCTCGAAGTCAGCGACTGAAGTGCACGGCGGCATCGGATTCACCGATGAACTCGGGCTGCACTACTGGTTCAAGCGCATCGAATTCAACCGGCAACTCCTCGGGGGCCCAAGCACGGTTCGAGAGGAAGCCGCCAAGCTCCAGGAGTTGGTGAAATAGTGGTGGGGGAAGATCGCGTCGTCGGCAGCGCCCGGGCATTTGTCCAACTTTTCCAAGACAACACCATCCCATACTCTTAGCCCGAATCCTAAGGGGGCCGCAGCCCGGGCTACTGGGTGCGTGAGGTGGCCCCACTCCATGGCGGTCCAGTACAATGTGATTCAGCGCAACTTGGCCAGCCTTCAGAAGGAATAGTAAGACAGCCAGGCTATCAGGGTTAGCGGGGGCCGGGTGTCGGGGAAATCCTTGACAATTCTGGAGCGATCTGCTAATTAGAGATGCGCCTCTCTGCGCAGGGGCAGGCCGCTGGGTCTAATGAATTGGAACTCTTGCACGATGAAAGTCACGCTCTTTGTGCCGACGCTGAACGAATATCGAGGGCATGAAGGCCGTCATGCCGAAAATCAAGAAGGAATGGTGCGACCAGATTCTCGTGTCGGACGGCGGTTCAACGGATGGGACGGTGGAGTATGCCCGGGAGCAAGGGTATTTCGTCCATTGCCAAAAGCGCTTGGGGCTTCGCCACGCCTATAGCGAGGCGCTGCCATACATCGAGGGGGACGTGATGATCACGTTCAGCCCGGACGGCAATTGCATCCCCGACGACATCCCGAGACTTATCGAGAAGATGCGGGAGGGGTATGACATGGTCATCGCTTCCCGCTACCTGAACATGGCAGCGAGCGAGGACGACACCCTGGTGACGGGCTTCGGCAATTGGCTGTTCACGGGCACGGTGAATTTCTTGTACGGGGCGAAGTATACCGACGCGATGGTGATATACCGCGCGTACAAGACGCGGTTGTTCTCGGAACTCGATTTGGACAAGGACGAGGGCTACGCGATGCCCGAGCGGCTCTTCTTCACGGTGCTGGGTATCGAGCCCTTGCTGTCGGTCCGGGCAGTCAAGCGCGGGCTCAAGATCGGGGAGATTCCCAGCGACGAGCCGCCGCGGATCGGCGGGGACGCGAAGTTGCAGGTGCTGCGCTGGGGCGCGGGCTATTACTTCCAGTTTTGGCGCGAGTTGCTTTTTTGGAAGTGACACCGGGGATACGGTGAAAGGAACAGGTTTGTTGTGGTGATGGCCCTGTTCAAACGCCATCGTGCGCCGCTGGCATTCGGATGTGTGCTCTTCGCGTCGGTCTTCTACGGATACTTCTGGTCGCTGTATCACATCCACCGCTCGGACCAGTGGTGGTGGCTGATGAACACGCTCGATTTCGACGGGTTTTGGGAAGCGGGAACTCCTACAACGCCTACTGGCCGACCTTGCTGGTGCTAATCGTTTCCTTCTTGAGCGTGTCCAGCGCGC
>JASJYE010000034.1 GCA_030123645.1 Candidatus Hydrogenedentota bacterium
CACAGCTACACGTGATCAAAAGCATAGTTGCATCTTGAGCCAACCTGCACCCCCCCTACTGGAAGAACCCCCTAGCGGTACGCCACGCGTTCGTTCCTTAAGTATACCAAATCCCCCTGAAAACGTTGAAGCTTTCCAAATGCTGGATAGATTTTACTTCAAATTATCAGTTTACACATTATAGCGTCAATAATATTCTCAAACAAAGCCAAGTTAGGGCGGTATCTAGAGGCGAAAATAGGGTATATTCTTAAGGGGGATTCTTGACATTTGCCTTGTCGACGAAGTGGGCCTCGGGGGACCATGTACACCATTCACGTCGAGCGGAAATATAAGAAAGCGGGGGAACTTCTTGAGGCCGAAAGGTACACGGAAGCCCTGCATCTAGCCCAATCTCTCGAGAGGTCCATTCCAGACAGTCCCGGCGTGGCCATGCTCGAAGCCCTCAACCTATTCATGCTCGGGCGCAAAGACGACGCCACGGATGCCTGCACCCGTGCTATTGACCGCGTCGAAGCGATTCGCCAGAACAGTGAATATCTTGCTGATTTTCTCACGGACGCGCAGATAGCCGATCTGCAAGAGAATCTCGACAGCCAAAAAACAAAAGCGCAGGCGCTTTTCCAGTCCTTCGGGCGCGATGCCGAAGAGCGCCGGGCTTCGGCGGATCTTTCTCAGGATTCTGGCGCGGAAGATCCTAGCGGAGCCGGCATTACTTCAGTGCCGATTCCAGTAGGCAAAGCGTTGGCTTCGATCGACCCAGAGACATCGAACAGCCTCGACACGCTGGATCAACTTACGAGCAGCTTATCGGCCCTTGAAAGCGAGTCCAAGGAATCGTCGGAATCGCAGGAAGCACTGATGGAGGAACTTCGCAAGCTCCGTAAAGCGGACGCGGCGAACACCGCAGAAATCGGGCGCGCCCGTAGCGAGGTAGACGAGCTCCAGCGAACGCTCAGAGAGCGGGAAGAAGCCTTCAAAGTCGTTCAGGAGAGCAGCACGGTACGCGAAAACGCATTGGAACGCTTACAAGACGAAATGGTTCATGTGCGTAACGAGGCTTCCGAATCTTCCAACTCCGAGCGAGCTCTAAGAAAGCAATTGCGAGTGCTCAGCTCGGCCGAAAACGAAAAGACAGACGACCTTAAGGCGGCTCGAGGAGAGATGCAACGTCTGGCCGAGGAATTGCGCTCGCGTGAAAGCGCGCTGGAAATTTCGACGCAAAGCGAGTCGGAGCGTGAGGAAGTTGTCGAACGTTTACAAGTGGAGTTAAGCAAGCTTCGAAATGAAGCGGAGAATTCAACCGAATCGGAACGGGTTCTGGCGGAGGAACTCGAACGACTTCGTTCGGTGGAACGCGACCAGGCTTCGGCACTTGAAAAAGCCCGCAAAGGGATGGGGCGTCTTGAAGATGACTTGAAATCTCGCGAGCAACAGATCGAGGCGGATGAAAGAAGCGATGGCGAGCGCAAAGCGGCGATCGCGGCCATGAAGGTGGAGATCGACCGTTTGCGCAGCGAGGGGGCGCAGGCTTCCTCTTCCGAGGATGAGCTGACTCTGGAATTGGAGAAATTGCGGTCTGCGGAGCATGAACGGGCGGCGGCGTTGGAGAAGGCGCGATCGGAGATGGACGTGCTTCACCACGAGCTCGAATCCAGAGAGAAAACCATTGAGGCGTCTCAGAAATCCGATGCGGAGCGCCAGCAGACAATCGAGAATCTTCAGAGCGAATTGGCCAGCGTGCGCGACGAGGCTCGTGAAGTTTCAGCATCGGAAGTATCGCTATCTGAGAAACTCGATCGGCTTGGCAGGCTGGAGACCGAGCAGTCGAAGGAGCTGGAAGAATCGCACAGGGAAGTTGAGGGACTGAGGCGAGCCCTCAACGAGCGCGAACAGACCATCACGGCCTCTGAGCAAAGCGAAGCCGAACGGCAACAGACCATCGAGCAATTACAGTACGAATTGGACGTATTGCGCAGGGAGGCTGAAGACGCCTCGACTTCTAAGACGATACTCGCCGAAGACCTCGAACGCCTTCGGGCCGTAGAACGCGAGAATTCCTCTGAACTGGATGCTGCACGCTCGGAGGTGAATGGGCTTGAGAGGGCCCTTCATGATCGCGAGCAGACGATTAACGCCGCCGAAAAGACCGACGCTGAACGTGCGCAGGCCATCGAGCAGTTGCAGGAGGAGCTCGCCTCGCTTCGCACCGCTGCCGCGGAATCGGCGGCGTCGGAACGGGCCCTTGCCGCGGAGCTTGAGAAACTCCGGGCTCTAGATGACGAAAAGTCCGGCAATCTGGAGAGCGCGCGTGAGGAAGTGACTGAGTTGAAAGAAGCTCTCCGTGATCGTGAGCAGACGATCGCTGCTTCTGAGAAAAGCGAGGCTGAGCGCGAAGAAGCGGTTGCGCGCCTTCAGATCGAACTGGAATCGCTTCGAAGGGAAGCCGACGAGACGGCGGCTTCGGAGCAGTCACTGTCGGAAGAACTCGCCAAACTGCGTTCGTTGGATTCCGAAAACGCTGCCGAACTAGACCGGGCATGCGAAGAGGTAGAGGAATTAAGGCAGGCGCTTGTCGAGCGTGAGCAGACCATCCGGGCGGCGGAACAGACTGACGCTGAGCGTGCCGCAACGATTCGTCAATTGCAGAGCGACCTCGAAACCGTTCAGAACGAGGCCAAGCAATCCGTACAGGCCCAGGACGTATTAAGCACAGATATAGAGAAGCAGCGCGAAGTGAACTCGAGCAAGTCGGTGGAGTTAGAGACCGCTCGGCGCTCCTTTGAGGAATTGCAAGCCAAGCTTGTGTCCCGCGAAGAAGTATTCAGACAAGCCGAAGAGAGCGCACAGAGCCGGGCTGAGCGGATCCAGACCCGCCAGCAGGAATTCGACGCGCTCGTTACAGAGGGCCGCGAATCCTCTAGGGAAGGACGCCGCCTCAGAAAAGAAATCGGCAAGCTTCAAAAGGCCCAAGCTACAGGCTCCATCGGCCTGGAAGCCGCGCGCCGGGAGGTCGAGGCGCTTCAGAGAACGTTGGGCGGGCGCGAACGAGCCGTCAAGGAAGCTGAGCAGAGCGCCAGCGATCGTGAGGCAGCCATCCTTCGCATGAAAGAGGATCTGGAGGCTATGCGGCTTGAGGCCCAAACAAGCGCAGCTTCCGAGGAAACGCTCGCGGCGGAACTGGAACGGTTCCGCTCGGCAAGTGCCGAAGCGATGGCGAGGGCACGATCTGAATTGGCCGGGCTGGAGGAACAGCTCGCCGCGCGCGAAAGGGCCCTGCACGAAGCAGAATCCGGCAGCCTCGAAAGAGAATCCGCCATTGAGAAACTTCAGGCTCAATTAGAGGCGATGCACGCGGAGGCAGCGGAACGAAGCGCTTCTGAAGAGGCGCTTGCCATGGAGTTGGAGCGATTCCGCTCTGCCAGTGCCGACGCCTTGGCAACGGCTCGCTCGGAGATGGCCCAACTCGAAGAGCAGCTTAGAGCGAGCGAGGAGGCCGTACGGGAGGCTGGAGCGAGCGACAGTGAGAGAGAATCCGCAATCGCTGAGCTCCAGGCGGAGCTGGAGGCGCTTCAAGCGGCCTCGGTCGAGAAAGCCGCTTCTGAAGAGGTGCTTTCAGGTGATTTGGAACTGTTTCGTTCGGCCAGCGCAGAGGAGCTGGATAGCGCGCGGAAGGAGACGATCGAGCTTAGCGCCCGACTTGAGGAGCGGGAGCGTGCCCTTTGGAAGGTTGAAAAAGGCAGTTCGATGCGTGAGTCGGCCATTGAGAAATTGCAGACGAAGTTTGAGGAAATGGAAGCCCGTGCAGCCGAGAAAGCGGCTTCGGAGGAAGCGCTTACGGGCGAACTTGAGCGCTTCCGCTCCGCAAGCGCGGAGGCCCTCGCTAAGGCGCGCGCAGAAATGGCGGGTCTTCAAGAAGAACTTGACGATCGCGAAAGGGCCGTCGCGCAGGCTGAATCGAGCCGGAACGAACGCGAAGAAGCCATCGCCGAGCTGAATCTGCAACTCGAAGCGATGCGCGCCGAGGCGGCAGAGAAAGCGGAATCAGAGGAAGCGCTTGCAGAGGAATTGGAACGGTTCCGTTCGGCGAGCGCGCAGGCGCTGGGGCAGGCCGAGCTCGAGCTGGAGCAACTTAAAAACCAGCTATCGGAACGAGAACGGCTGATCTGGACGGTCGAGACGGATAGCGATGAACACGAAGACGCTATGGGCGCACTACAAGAAGATCTTGCTCGAACGAAAGAAGAAGCGGCGGCTAAAGCAAATTCACAAGAAGCACTTGAGAACGAGCTTGAATCGTTTCGAAGCGCCAGTGCCGAGGCCATGGGCGAGGCACGGCGCGAAATGGAGAATCTCAAACGGCAGCTCTCGTTGCGTGCCCAGGCCGTTGAGAGTGAGGAAGCCAGAACGACGCTCCGCGAGAACGCCATCCAGCAGTTGCAGAGCGATCTTGAACGCGTGAAGGGGGAAGCCGATCAAAAGTCGAAGTCAGAGACGGCTTTGCTGGATGAGTTAGAGCGGTTCAAGAGTGCAAGCGCGGCAGCAATGGATCAGGCGCGTTCGGAGGTAGAAGACATGGAACGACAATTAGAAGACCGGGCCACGGCGGTACACAATGCCGAGGCGGAGGCAAGTTCGCGTGAACTCGAAATTCGAAAGCTGAAGAGTAGCCTTGAGTCCGTGCACGAGAAGGCGGAGCGGAAGGCTGCGTCCGAGCAAAATCTAACGGAGGAACTGGAGCGCGTACGCACAGCGAAGGACAAGGAACTCCGGAGCGCACAGGAGCTCGTTGAGCATCTCCAAGTCGATCTCGATGAGAAAAAGCACAAGATTCACGAGAACCAGGCGAGCAGCTCCGAGAAGGAGGAATTGCTCCGATCGCTTCAGATCAGCCTCGAAGAGGTGGAAGATCGGGCTGAGCGCGCCTCCAGGGAAGTAGAAGAGCGGCGCATGGAAGAATCGCTCCTGATCGAGAATGTCGAGGCAAAGGAGCAGGCCCTGATGGCAGCGATGGAGGAAATCGAATCTCTCCGAAAGGTGCTTGAGGACAAGGAAGACGCTGTCAAGAAAGCAGCGGAGGAAAGTGTGCGGCGTGAGCAGTCGATCCTCGATCTTCAATCGAAATGGGAATCCCTGCGCGATGATTCAAGGGATACGGCGGAGGCCGAGCGCGTCCTACTCAAGGAACTCAAAACGCTGCAGACTGAGCAGACCACGGGCAAACAAAAACTTGCGCACGCCTGGGAAGAGGCCCGCGCGATTCGATCGGCCCTTGAGAGTCGATCCGCAACCATTCTAGCGGTCGAAAAAGCGGCGAAAAAATCCTCTGCCAAAGCCAAGCGTGAGCGGGCGCCAATACGCTCCGTCTTTGTTGTCGTGATTGCCCTGGTGGCCGTCTACGGAATCGGCTATCAGTTGTTCAGGACGGGCGATCTACAGTGGCCCCAGGGGAAATATCAAGAGCAGACAGCGGCCGGCAGGGTGCAGACGCAAGGGTCTCAACCTCTTCCGCTCGAGGCTATTGAAGCCCTGCCGGAGACGATTTTGGGCTTCGACCCGAGCGTGCCCCCTCCAGCGCGCGTCGTGCGATTCTCAGCCGACAAATCCGTAGGCGGTTTGCGCGCGCGCCCATGGGACGCGAGCAATGGGGCATGGCGTAAGTACGGCGAAGCGCAGGGACCAATTTCGCTTGCGGCGGGCCAGATACTCGAACTCAGAATGGAAAATAGACGCGATACCGATCTTTCATTCCTTTCGAGACTGGAGCACGACGCACTTCACACGCTTATCCTGCGCGGCGAAGAGATTACAGATGAACAGTTTTCATTCGTTACCCACTTGACTTCGCTCCAGGAGCTGGCGATAGTGTCTACAACGGTGTCCGAAGAACAGTTGGCCTTCTTGTCCAACTTCCGGCACCTGCGAAGCCTTAACCTAAGGGGCACACCGGTCTCTAATGCAACGGTGAACGTGCTCGCGAGTATGAAATGGCTGCGAGAGCTGGATTTACGGGACACGGGAATCGAGAAGGATTCGCTGCGCTCGCTCCATGCGACACTTACAGATTGTACGATCGCACCAAGGCCGCGCTTAGAGTAGGAATCCCCTCCTCCACGCCGCAAGCTATGGAACCTGAGCCTGTATCGGAGTTCGGCGATTGGGCCGCGCCGGCCGCCGACTTCACCCTTGCTGAGGGAGAGGTACATGTCTGGCGCTTGCAGTTGGACTGGCCCGAAGAGCGCATAGGAGCCTTGCGCGCATTGCTCTCTCCGGAGGAGCTTAGACGGGCAGAGCGTTTCCTCCGCAGCGAACACGGGCGCCGCTTTAGTGTCGTCCATGGCGTACTTCGGCTCATCCTGTCCGAATACTTGAAGGTCGCACCGAAGGCGATTCAGTTTAGGAAGAACGAATACGGAAAACCCTTCCTCACACACAAGACGCCCGTCGAGTTCAATCTTTCTCACTCCGGCGAGCTGGCATTGGTCGCCCTGACGGCGGGGCGCCCCCTCGGTGTCGATCTCGAACAGTATCGAGAGCGCCTCGAGATGGAGAAAATATCAAAACGCTATTTTTCTTCCACCGAATACAGCCAGTTGATGAAGCTGCCCGATGGCCAACGCGAGGAGGCCTTCTACGCCTGCTGGACGCGCAAAGAGGCCTACATCAAAGCCCGGGGCGAAGGTCTTTCGCTAGGACTCGATCGCTTTGACGTCGCTTTTGTTCCCGGTGCGCCACCCGCGTTGCTCCGCTTTGAGAAGAACAGAGACGAGGTCGACCGTTGGAGTTTCATCGACTTAAAGCTTCAGCCACGATATGCGGCGGCTTGTGTGGTTGAGGGATGCGTCCACGCGCTTCGTCGCTGGGATGCAGGACAACTATATCCGAGCGCCTGAACCGTGCGGAAAGATTCGCCATGCGCGGGCTCCCGTGGGCGCGCGAAAGGCCGGTCACTTGTCCAGACGTCTTCGGAGCTTATGAAGGCCTTCCTTCTCAGCGGCCCCGAGACCGTCCTCGACGCTTCCCAGATTACCCCGCGATTGACGGCGTAGGAGATTGGCAGAGAGTCCGGCGGAGGCCTCGGCCATGGCTCGAAGAAAGTACTCGGGCCGCATGGACATGGCCCCCATCCCACGGCAAAGATCGAGAATTCCCCTGTCTGCGCTGACGACGACGATTGACTCCCTATCTGCGGCATCGTACACGCCGCGTTCGATAATCGCGTCCGCGCTGGTATGGCGTGAGGCGTAGAGTACTTCGACACCCCAGGCTGGGGAGGGCAGAGCGGATGTCTCTGTGCGTAAACCTGAGCCATCGAAAATGACCTTGGCAGTGTGATCGGTAGCGCTGCACCACTTGCTCACATCATCGACGAGCGCCTTCCTCGCCTCTTCGAGATTGTGTTCGGCCAACTCCTTCCAGTGGGAAACGTGGTGCAGGAGGTTGTAGCCGTCTATATAGTAGGTCTCGGACATTTGGCGGCGGTCACAACCTATATTCCCGCGCGACAGCCGCACCGATTCCCGTGATGATCTCGTAAGGAATTGTGTTGGCCCTCTCAGCCAGTTCCTCCACAGTCACCTCTCCCGTGCCGTCCCGCCCAATCAATGTTACCTTGTCGCCGACGACGGCGTCCGCAACGTCCGTAACATCCACCATCATTTCGTTCATGGTCACGCGCCCGCGAACTGGACATCGCTGCCCGCGCACGAGCACGTCGCCTCGATTCGAAAGGGCGACGCGGTATCCGTCTGCGTATCCCACAGGTACGGCGGCGAGCTTCGTGGGACCCGGGACACGGTAGGTGCGCCCATAGCTAACGCTGGCGCCTCCGGGCATGTCCCGAATGAGCACGATGCTGCTCTCCCAGGTCACGACCCTCTCGAGAGACTCAACGTTATCCGGCCGCTTACCAGGCCACACACCGTATGAGCAGAGGCCCGCGCGGACCATGTCGAAATAGCTTTGTGGATAGTTAAAGATCGCCGCGCTGTTGGCCGCATGAGCAGCCTCGTATGGGATGCCGTCTTTATCGAGTTGCTTTAGTAGTTGCCGGAATGAGCGGATCTGGTTCTCTGTGAACGGGTCTTCCGCGATATCCGCCGACGCAAAGTGCGTAAAGATGCCCTCTATATCGACGTTCGAGATTCTGGTGACGTCACTGAGCCCCTGGGACGCCTCTTCGACGGCGAAGCCCTGGCGGCCCATTCCAGTGTCGATCTCGCAATGCACGGACGCCACCGATTTCGCCTTTCGAGCGACATCGCCAAGCCATTCAGCGGTTTGCAAATCGGAGAGCGTCAGCCGGAGCTTATCGCGTACGGCAATGGGCAGATCGTCCTGCCGGGGCTGCACCATCACCAGGATCGGCGCTTCAATGCCCGCTTCGCGGAGCTCAGCCCCTTCGGCGACCGAGGCGACACCGAGCATCGCCACACCCACTTCGATCGCGCGCTTCGCAATGGGAACTGCACCCAGCCCGTACGCGTCGGCCTTGACCACCGCCATGATGTCGCAGCCGCTGGGTAGCCTCCCCCGGATGTTCTCAAGGTTTTTGCTGTAACTAAGAAGGTCGACCGTCAGCGTGGACGTGGCCGTCATATCTCGGTTCCAAGTCGAAGCTCTTTCCAGTTCGACTGGGCAAATTGAAGACCGGTGTATACCGTAAACAGGGCTACGATTACGATCCCAACCAAGGATGCCCAGCCCAAGACCGCAGCGTAGACGTCGAGATAGTCCCCGGCCCAGTACTCGATAAGCTTGGCTACAATCGCCAAGAAAAGAAACGTATATATGTACGTCATCTGCATGACGGTCTTCACTTTGCCCCAAATGTTTGCAGCGAGGACCTTGCCCCCAGGCGCTGCGACAGACCTCGCACCCGTAATCAGAAATTCACGGGCAAGAATGGCGACGATGGCCCAGCCCGGAACAGTAAGCGCAGGCACCTCCATCAGCATGACGAAGGCGGCAGCCATGAGCACCTTGTCCGCTAAAGGATCCATCAGCTTGCCGAAGTTCGTAATGAGGTTTCGCTCCCGGGCGATGCGCCCGTCCCAATAATCGGTAATCGAAGCGACCATGAAGACGATATACGCCAGGACGTAGGTCGCCAGATGATCCACCGACATGAGCACTACGAACACAGGGACAAGGATTAAGCGGATAATCGTCAGTCGATTTGGAAGGTTCATGGTTCGTCTAGATTTGTCAGTGCGTAGAGTGTATGCGCCCCCAACTCTCAGCCCGCATGATAACAGAAGGTGGGCGCAGGTGCACGCGGGGGCATCGCGATCCAGCGAGAAATGGCGGAATTCCGGCGGCTAGCGTTCCCGCTGCATCGGGAAGCGCAGGTCCAACGTTTCAGCTTGAACTCTTGCGGAGCCTTGGCTCGCTTCGGGACGGACGATGGCCGTGTACGTGACCCATCCCAGAACGCCTACAGCAAGGATTGTAGCCCACATGACCACATCGGCAACCCAGGCCGGGCGGTCAGAGGATTCTTCGGCCATGGCCAAGCCCCTTTGGTTCCAACGCACATGTTTTCCAGCCAAGAGGACGGCGTCGACGTAGGGTTCGGGATAGAGCCCCAAGAACGCGCAGTACGTCCTGGTAAATCCCACAGTATAGATTGGTGACGGCAGATGCTCCCAGGCCCCTTCTTCGAGAGCCTGGACGAAGTCAGCCGGTACGTGCAGTTTGCGATATACGTCTTCTCGAGTAAGTCCAGCCTCAAGTCGGCGGGCCCGCAACTCATCCCCCGGAAATGCCATTGTAATTAAACTACCTCGTCGTTGTCAGGCGCAACGGCAACCAAAATATCGCGCGCCTTACTCCCCAAATGCGGCCCTACAATTCCCCGCAACTCCATCATGTCTATAAGCCGGGCCGCTCTTGTGTATCCCACCCGAAGGCGCCGTTGCACCATGGAGATCGATGCTTGGCCCGTTTCCGTGACGACGCGCACGGCGTCGTCAAAAAGTTCATCGTCTTCATCGGCCAGATCCAGCAATGCGTCCTGCTGCTGGCCGTATTTCTCAATTTCGTCGCGGTATTGCGGCGGCGCCTGCCCTTTCAAGTAGGAAATAAGTGCTTCGACGTCCTCATCGCTCATAAACGCACTCTGAAGGCGAATGGGTTTGCTCTGGCCCGGCGGAAGATAGAGCATGTCACCGTTGCCGATCAGGCGCTCGGCCCCCATCTCATCCAAGATGCACCGTGAATCGACCCTCGATGACACCTGGAACGAAGCCCTCGCTGGGAAGTTCGCCTTGATCACCCCGGTAAGCACATCGACCGACGGCCGTTGCGTCGCGATGATGAGATGAATACCAACTGCGCGGGCCAACTGCGCCAGGCGCGCAATCGCATCTTCCACTTCGGCCCGAGCCAGCATCATCAAATCGGCGAGTTCGTCAATCATGCAGACGATGTAGGGAAGTTTTCTGATGGCCTCTACATTTCCCCCCTCTTCCCCGTCCGCTCCTTCGATTTCGATTTCGCCGTTTTTCACGCTGTTGTTGTACACCTCGATGTTTCGAACTCGCAGGTGGGCAAAGAGTCTGTAACGCTCCTCCATCTCGTTGATCAACCAACTCAGCGCGTTTGCAGCCTTCTTCGGGTCGATTACGACAGGTGTTATCAAATGTGGTATGTCATTAAAGATTGACAGCTCGACCATTTTCGGGTCGATCAGCATAAGTTGAAGCTCGTCTGGGGATTTCGTCACGAGAAGACTCGCAAGAACGGTCTTCATGTAAATGGTCTTGCCGCTACCCGTCGCCCCGGCAATGAGCAAGTGCGGCATAGTGGCAAGGTCGGCGCAAACTGGATCCCCCGCAATGTCCTTACCCATCGCCAGAACGAGTTGGCCCTCGTCCCTCCGAAACGGCACAGACTCCAGTAGCTCACGAATGACAACGGCCTCGCGGCGTTCGTTGGGAATCTCAATGCCCACTTTCCCCTTGCCCGGGATAGGCGCCTCGACGCGAACCCCGTGCGCCTTCAGCGCCAGGGCGAGGTCGTCCGCTAAGGCAGTAAAGCGGTTAACTTTGATGCCCGATGCCGGCTCCAGTTCAAACCGGGTAATGGTGGGCCCACGCGTTATGTCGGTGACCTTCGCCTCGATCCCGAATGTTTCCAGCGTTTCCTCCAAAAGCTTTGCGGTCGCCCGTAAGACCGGCCCAAGATCCTCTCGAACGGTCTGGGGTTGCTCTTCGAAAAGCGATAAGGGAGGCTTCTTATAGCGCCGCGGGTAGACGTAATCTTCAGGAATTTCATCGAGCGTAGTTTTTCGCCGAAGCGACGCCTTCTCAGAGGTCTTAGGCGGATCGGGGACGGCTTTCGTTGTAATGTATTGCGGCTCGCCGCCATGCTCGAATTCTAATTGCGCTTCCTCTTGGCTAGCGACTTCGACCGCGTGCGATCCTAGCTCTTCTCTTTCCTTCGCGCTGTGACTGGGATCGTGGGGTGAAATCCGATCCGGCCTTTGCTGCGCACCCAAGCCCGAAGCTGAGCCGGAAATGCGGGCCTCTTCAGAGTCTGCTTCCTCCCGGAGCCGCTGGGCTTCGCGCACCGCTTTGACTGCTTTTCGGACCTTGCTCTTCTTCGACGTGAACAGAGTCAATAGTTGTCGCAACCGTGATTCTTCTCGCGCCGGTTTTGGCCTGACGGTGATCACCTTCGGGCCCTCGCCGTATTTGTCATGCCGCTCGATGAACTTCCCGGTGAACTGGTTCTTTATGTCTTCGATTGAATGAATCATAAGAGTTAAGGTCGACCAGCACCAGTGGAGAAGACGCACAAACAAGAACTCGGTGGCGAGGAGAAGCCCAACGATAGCTACAGTGACGGTGATTACGGTGGACCCCATCACCCCGAACACAGGCGCAATTAAGTACTCGACGAAGCCGCCAACGGCGCCGCCCGGCTTCGTTCCATCGTCGAAGTGAAAGTGTAAGAAGCCCGCTACGGAAACCATGAGCAGAAAGGCGCCGAGCGAACGCGTCCACATGCGGTCGACCGGTTGATGCCGCACTAGCATCACGCCCCATACGCCCGTCAAGAGATATATGATATGCGCGGCCTTGCCTATGAGAATGTACAGCAGGCCCGCGATGACGCTTCCGCCCGCCCCAATATCTGAGACCGACCGCGTGGTCTGGCCCTGATACCCGTCGGTCGCTAATGCCAGAAATAGAAAGGCTGTAAATGCCAGAAGGCAAACGCCCGCAATTTCACATTTTCGCTCTGAAGGTAGCTTATCTAATAGGCCCAACAGTCGTGTCCTCCGCCGGCAGAGCGCATCGCTCCGTCCCCCGGCCCCCGTAAGCGGATTCGAACGAACCAATAAGGAACACTTGATATTGCGGGCGCCAGTCTATCAGAATTCGTGCAAAAGCGCAACTATATATGGTAGTTCACACAGAGTAATTTCAATATTTAGCATAGAATACCGCTATATCAACTACCTTTGGCCGTGATCCATGTATCTAGATAGAAAACATTCTCCGTCATTAATATCAGTATTCGCATTCCGAATCCCCTGCTCGTTGTCCCCCGACGTCTAAACGGGTTTTAGTAGACTCGACCCCCTGTGGCGAACGTTTTGACAAAACTGGACAATGGAGGCCGGGTCATGCCTGCGATACGCGGCATGGGGAGGATTTGTGGCTGAGCGGCGTGGGAGTCGATCGTCAAGAGCGGCGAATCGGCGTGATCTTAAATGCTCG
>JASJYE010000306.1 GCA_030123645.1 Candidatus Hydrogenedentota bacterium
TTGAAAAAGTGTATGAGAACTCATTGGTGCATGAACTGCGCAAACGCGGTCTAACTGTCGCACAGCAACACCCTCTTAGTGTACAGTACGACGGTGTCATCGTCGGAGAATTTATCGCCGATGCGCTTGTCGAGGACTGCGTGCTTATCGAGATGAAAGCCGTCTCCGATCTGAACAACATCCATGAGGCTCAATGCCTGAATTATCTTAAAGCCAGTGGTCTCGGCACGTGCCTACTCATCAATTTCGGTCAGCCCCGCGTTCAGATCCGACGCTTCAGTCTGTAGATTTTCAATTCGCATTCATCTGTGTTCATCTGTGTCCATCTGTGGTTAAATTGATCGATCTTAGTTGCGTTCATCTGCGGTTGCATCACTCGCCGTATTCTTCTGAGAGGCGTTCGACGAGGTTGGTGGTCGAGCGGTTGTCGACCCCCGGAATGAGCGCGATACGGCCGCCGTAGCCCTCGACCAGCCTGCGCTCGTCCTGGTTGATGGTTTCCAGCGTATAGTCGCCGCCTTTGGCATAAACGTCCGGTTTGAGCGCGGTCAATATCGACGTCACGTCGTCCTCCGCGAACACGGTGACATAATCCACGCACGCGAAGGCCGACAGAATCAGCGCGCGCTCGGCTTCCGGCACAATCGGGCGATTGGGCCCCTTCACGGCCTGCACGGATTCGTCGCTGTTCAGTCCCACCACGAGCACGTCTCCCTCACGGCGCGCTTGCGCCAAGTATGTCACGTGGCCGGCGTGGATAATGTCGAAGCAGCCGTTCGTCCAGACGACCGTCTTTCCCTGGGCCTTCAGCCCCGCGACGATATCTCTCAGCTCTTCGAGCGGTGTTGATGCGGACGGCAAATCATTCGTTGGCAAGTGCGCCTCCAATTCGCGCCGCGATAGCGCTGCGGCGCCAGGTTGCGCGACGGCAGCGTCTGAGCGACGATTCGCCCAGATAGACGTCTCCCACGACCAAAACGCGGGCTTTGTCAAAATGCGGCAATAAGGATAGGAGGTGTTGCGCAATCATGTGCTCAGTCAATCCATGCCACGCGCCCGTTGAAGAAAGGGATTCTAGCCCACCGCCTTCGCATGGTCAACGCGACCCGATTCTTGAGGCGATCGCCGAGGACGGCGGTCCTTGGCCGCTACGCCGGCCGCATCCATCGCGTTGAAGCTATGCCATTCACACGGCTATACTTGCGCGTCAACCCACAGCGTTTAAATCGCCACTCCAAACGTGCCGGCTCAGGGGAAACCATCGCCATAACCGAAGCTCGGATCGGGATGTGCCTGTTCGTTCAGCGCCATTCATGAAAGAAAGACGGTGAATCTGCCCAACTCCATTTCAATCTTCCGGCTCGCGTTGATCCCGGTTGTCCTTGGGCTAATTATGGCCTACGAGCCCGGCCAGGAATGGATCCGCCACCTCGCGTTTTCGGTATTCCTCACCGCGGCCGTTTCGGATTTCATTGACGGCTACATCGCGCGCCGCTTCGACCAGCGCACCAAGCTCGGCGCCGTGCTCGATCCCCTCGCGGACAAGCTCCTGATCAATCTCTCCTTCGTCTTTCTCGCGGTCACGCCGCACTTCGAGACGGACGTACCCATGTGGTTGCCCGTGGTTATTCTGGGCCGTGACATAGGCATCTCGCTCGGAGCCTATCTCCTCAATAAATACAAGGGCCCGCTGCGGCCGCGGCCGCGCTTCCTCGGCAAAGCCGCCACGACGGCCCATAGCGTCGGCGTGGGCTGGGTTCTGGTAAACTGGCCTTACGGGTTCCAGGTTCTGATGGCGATGGTGGCGATCTCACTTGGTTCCCTGGTCGACTATCTTTTCCACGGCTACGAGCAGGCCGTGCCCGCGGAGGACCAGGTTCCTGGTAATGCAAAGTAATGTCCAAGAAGAAAGAACTGCCCCTCGTGGCCATTTGCGGCCGCCCAAACGTGGGCAAATCCACCCTCTATAACCGGCTCATCGGCCGGCAGCGGGCCATCATTCACGCCGAGGAAGGCATCACCCGCGACCGCCACTACGGCACCGCGCAATGGGACAACCACCGTTTCCGCGTGGTCGACACGGGTGGGATCGTCGAATCGCCCATCGATCCCGTCGTGCAGAAGATGCAGGAGCAGATACGGGTTGCCCTCGATGAGGCCAAGGTGATCGTCTTCCTGCTCGATGGTCAGGAGCCCCTGACCCGCACCGACCTTGAACTCCGCGACGAGCTGTTCAAGTACGGCAAGCCGGTCGTGGTAGCGGTGAACAAACTCGACAACCCTAAGATGGCCGAGAACCGGCACGAATTCCACGAGCTGGGTCTTGGAGAACCCATCGCCATTTCCTCCGGCCACGGCCTCGGCATGGGCGACCTCATCGAGGAAATTGCGAAGCACCTTCCCAAGCCGGGCGAGGCGCTTGAAGTCGAGGCCGACGAGTCGGCTGAGGAGCTATTTCAAGGAACCAAGGTCGCCATCATCGGCAAGCCGAACGTCGGCAAGTCCTCGTTTCTCAACGCTATCCTCAACGAGGAACGCGCCATTGTCGACGAGACGCCTGGCACGACTCGAGACGCCCTCGACGTCGATTTCAAATGGAAGGACAAAGACTACGTCCTCATCGACACCGCAGGCATGCGGCGCAAGAGCGGCATCAAGCGCAAGGTCGAACAGTACAGCGTCAGCCGCTCGCTCCGGGCCGTCCGCCGCGCCGACGTCTGCCTCGTGATGGTCGACGCGACGGACGGCGTCACGGAACAGGACAAGCGCATCATCAACTACGTCGCCGAACAAGGCACGGCCTTCGTTCTGATCTGGACCAAATGGGACCTTATCGAAGACAAGGCGGCCAAGTTCAAGGCGCTCAGTGTCGAGCTGGATCGCAAGGTGCCCTTCCTGAAATACGTCCCCTTCCTGACGCTCTCAAACCTCACGCGCCAGCGGCTGTTCAAAACCTTCGAGCTCATCGACCGGATTGCCCTTGAAGCCGAAAAACGCATCCCCACCGCCGAATTCAACGCCTTCCTCGCGTCCATCCGCCATAAACACAAGCCCTCGAGCCACCAGGGAAAGGCCGCAAAAATCCTCTACGCGACCCAGGCCGGGACCAAGCCCACGACCTTCGTCTTTTTCGTCAATCAAAAACGCCTTTTTCATTTCAGCTATTTGCGGTATATTGAAAACCAAATTCGCGAGAAATTCAGCTTCGAAGGCGTGCCGATCCGCATCGAGTTGCGCGAGGAGAAACCGAAAAGATGATTTGGACCGCGCTGGCGCTCCTGCTGTCCTACGTCCTCGGCTCGATCCCCACCGGGTTGTGGCTTGGGCTGCGCCTGCGCAAGGTCGATATCCGCGAACACGGCAGCAAGAACATCGGCGCGACAAACACCATGCGCGCCCTCGGCAAGGGCCTCGGCGCGATCGCGCTCGCGGGCGACATGGCCAAGGGCTTCGTCCCGATCGTTTTCATCGCGCGGCTCTCCGATTGGGAGTACGCGCCGATCGCCTGCGGCCTCGCCGCCATCGCCGGCCATACGTGGTCCCTCTTCCTCAAATTCCGCGGCGGCAAAGGCGTCGCCACGAGCTCGGGTGTGTTTTTCGGCCTGGCCCCCATTCCGATGGGCATCGCGCTCGTCGTGTTCCTGCTTGTCGTGGGCGCGACCCGCATGGTAAGCGCCGGCTCGATCCTCGCGGCGATCGCCATGGCCGTGGCCGTGTTCATCACCTCGAACGATCCCGCGCTGCGAATCTTCTCGACCTGCGTGACCCTGCTCGTCATCGCGCGCCATCGAGACAATATCCGCCGCATTCTCGCCGGCACCGAAAACCGTATTTGA
>JASJYE010000307.1 GCA_030123645.1 Candidatus Hydrogenedentota bacterium
GGTGATGCTATCGGACCCGCAAATCGACGGAGGGCCGGGCTGCTAGCTCTTAAAGCCAGAGACGAGGGCCTCGACGCTGCGCTTGGCATCGCCGAACAGCATCCGCGTGTTCTCGGCGACAAAGAGCGGATTGTCCACACCGGCGAATCCCGCCCGCATGGATCGTTTTAACACGAAGACGGTCTTCGCGTAGTCCACGTTGATGATGGGCATGCCGTAGATCGGACTGCCTTCGTCTTCGCGCGCCGCCGGATTGACGACGTCGTTCGCGCCGATGACGATGGCCACGTCAACGGTTTCCATGATCGGATTGATGTCGTCCATCTCCACGAGTTGCTCGTAGGGGACGTTGGCCTCGGCGAGCAGCACGTTCATGTGCCCCGGCATCCGGCCCGCCACCGGGTGCACCGCATACTTGACCTCCGCGCCGTTCTCCTGGAGGAGATCGCCCAGTTCGCGGACGGCATGCTGCGCCTGGGCCATCGCCATGCCGTAGCCCGGCACGAAGACGACCGAACTCGCCGCCTCGAGCACATAATAGGCGTCCTCGGCCGTGATGGGCTTCGCCTCGCCCTGCACGCTCTTGGCCGTCTTCGTCGTCGTGCTGCCGAAACCGCTGAAGAGGACGTTGGCCAGCGAGCGGTTCATCGCTTTGCACATGATTTTGGTCAGAATGATGCCGCTCGCCCCCACGAGCGATCCGGAGACGATGAGCACGGTGTTGCTGATGACGAAACCCGCTGCACAGGCGGCCAGACCGGAGTAACTGTTTAACAGCGAGATAATCACGGGCATGTCCGCTCCGCCAATGGGGATGGTGAACAGCACCCCGAGAACGAGCGCGAGGACCAGGCTCAACAGGAAGGGCAGGTACATGCCCGCCGGGTCGTAAACGAAGGCGGCGCCGCACACGAGGACCAGAGCGAAGAGGACCGAGTTGACGATTTGCTGGCCTTTGTACATGACCGGTTTTGAGTCGAGCGTCAGTTTGACCGGCCACCGCACGGCCTTCAGTAGCAAGGCCACGAGCCCCGTCTCGCTTTTTTTGAGGCGCGATTCTATATGCCAGGGGATCTCAGCGAGTTTTCCGCATGCAATCAGGCTGCCCGTGAAGGTAACGCCTCCGATCAGCACCGCGAGGAAAATGGCAACGACCGAAATGAGCTCCTCCTCGGGGACGCCCTCGCTCCAACCGTCCATACGCGCCTGATAGTTCGCCCAGCCGACCAGCAGGCTGGCAAGGCCGCCCGTGCCATTGAAGAGGGCGACGAATTCCGGCATCGAGGTCATCTGAATCCGGAGCGCCGCTACGGTGCCGATGGTCCCGCCGACGATCACGCCCGCGACGATGTATTGGTACTGCATCCCCTGGACCAGCAGCGTCGCCACGACCGCGATGAACATGCCCAGCGCCGAGATCCTGTTGCCCCGGCGGGCGGTGTCCACCGAACCGAGCATCTTGATACCGTAGATGAAGAGGACCGCCGATACGATGTAGCTCAGCTCGATGAGTATCGTCTTGTCCACTACTTCTTCCCCGACTTCGACTTGAACATCGCGAGCATTCGGTCGGTCACGAGGTAGCCGCCTGTGACATTGATGCTTGCGCACACCACCGCGACAAAACCCAGGAAGGTCGCGATGGCTGGGTTTTCAACATTGCCCGCGGCAATAAGCGCGCCGACGATCGTGATCCCCGAAATGGCGTTCGCGCCGGACATCAACGGCGTGTGCAATTGCGATGGCACCTTGGAGATAAGCTCGAAGCCAAGGAAGATGGCCAATACGAATGTAAATAGAAGATATAGAAGATCTAGCTGCAAGCGATGGTTTCCTTCGAAGAAGCGGGTCCTAAGTCTTTATCAATTCCCTGATTTGCTCATGAACGATCTCGCCCTGATGTGTGATGAGGCAGCCCTGCATGATTTCGTCCTCGAGATTCAGCGCCATCTCCTTCTTGTCGTCGTCCCAGAAGTGTTCGATCAAGGCCCCGAGATTCGATGAGTACATCTGGCTGGCATTGGCGCACACCCGGCCGGGCAGGTTCGCCAGCCCGAGAATCTTCACGCCGCCGACCTCCACTTCTTGGTCGGGCTCGGAGCCCTCGACGTTCCCGCCCGTCTCGACGGCGAGGTCGACGATGACGCTCCCCGGATTCATCGATTCCACCATCTCGCGCGTCACGATTCGGGGCGCCGGGCGCCCGAAAAGCTGCGCCGTCGTAATCACGACATCGGACTGCGCGCAGACCTTGGCCATGGCCTCGCGCTGCTTCGCCTGCTGCTCTTCAGTGAGCTCTTTGGCATAGCCCTGTTCCGTCTCGCCCGTCTCACCGAGATCGACCTTGACGAACTTCGCGCCCAGAGACTGGACTTGCTCCTCGACGACTGGCCGCGTGTCGAAGGCCTCGACCCGTGCGCCCAGGCGCTTCGCCGTCGCAATCGCCTGAAGACCCGCCACGCCCACGCCGATTATGAAAACACGCGCAGGCGCAATCGTCCCGGCGGCGGTCATCATCATCGGATACGCCTTGTCGAGGCGATTGGCCGCAAGTATCACCGCGACATAGCCCGCGAGGCTGGCCTGAGAACTGAGCGCGTCCATCTTCTGCGCGAGCGTCGTGCGCGGAATCATCTCCATGCTGATCGCACTCACACCGCTGGCCGCAAGCGCGCTGACGAGCTCGTGCTCGTTAAACGGGTCCAAGAAGCTTATATGAATGCTCCCGTCTCCCAGCTTGCGGACCTCTTCGATGGCCGGCTTCCTAAGTCGCAGCACTAGGTTTGCCTCGGACAGCGCCGTCTCCCGATCGAGTGTGACCTTTGCACCGGCATCCGTGTACGCCTCATCGCTATGATGGGACGCCAGCCCCATTCCCGATTCGACGACAACATCGCCCCCGCGATCCACAATTTTCCTTACCGTTGCCGGAATTAGAGGCACACGGTTTTCACCGGGATGCGTCTCCTTGGGTACAAAAATGCGCATTCAGGTACCTTGAGTAGTTGGCCGCGGCCGCGTTGCAGGGCGGAAGCCCCGCAGCAAGAGGCGATAGTATAGTAAGCATGCAGAGCGAAGTCAAAGATACGGGTACAGCGGGCATTCGCAGGCCGGGTGCGCCCGGCGCCCTCGGAAGATTAGGAAAGGGCGGTGGGTCTTGGGCTCCCACCGCCCTCATTAGCGGGGTGTGCCTGAAATCGGACTCCGTGTTCTTGGCGCAAGGCACGGGAGAGTCTTAACTGACTGAATCCGTTGGGCTGCGGTCATCGGTCTTCAGTCGACTCTGGGCGTAGGAATCAAAAACGGGCCTAGGCTGCGATAAGCCTGTGATGCTGGGCTAAACTGAGGCGCAAGACCCGATTCGCTACTGTGTCCCTCCAGACACCAAGACCAAAATACCACAATATGTAGTATCTGTCAAGAGAAAATTTCAATATAACGCCAAATTGGGGTATTCTCCTTGTAAAATACCCGTTTTTCTCAGTCATATACAATATGTGGTACGCACTCACCACTTATTTCTCGATCAGCCTCCGTTCTCTACATTATATGGCATAGGTGGATTCGTGTCGCGGCTTTACTCAAAGAAATTGCATGATGTCTCGTCGCGCGCCGCCCTGCCCAGGCGGGCGTATCAAGATCGGGCAATAAACCGCACGTCGCCGCGCCGGATAACAATCGAGAGGGGTTGCCTGATCGATTCGTTGACTTTCTTCGAGAGGAGACCGATCGTCGCCGTGGTCCCGGAATACAGGTGTTTGCGCACCGTTATTTCTTGCTTCGCCCGTTCCTTGGACTCATCCGGCATCGTTTCGAGATCTTCTTTGATCTC
>JASJYE010000308.1 GCA_030123645.1 Candidatus Hydrogenedentota bacterium
CTCGTCATAACGGATCTCATGAAGGCATTGCAGGCAGATGAGGACGATCCACCTGCTCCAGCAGAGATCGTCGATGTAACTGACAAAATACGAGCCTTGTACGCCGACACAGTCGCCTTTGAACGAGAGGGACATGCTGTTATACCTCCGGATGATCTAGAGAAAGTACACGCGTTGCAACTTGGTTGGTCCGGCCCAATCAGAGATGGCGTGCATCAAATGTTCGATTTCTTCGATAAAGTCATTGCCATCGATCCGAAGCAGCAGTCAGCCCTGGATTTTACCATCAATTTTGAAGCACCATCCAACATTGAAGAGTACTGCGCAGCAATGGACCGACTTCAGGATGAGCTGTAGAAGAATCCGTTCAAGACCGACAAATGACGCGACTCGGCCACGACGAATTCACCGAATACCCCGGTAAATGGCCGATGACCGAAAACACCATCACGCTCCTCCTCGAACTCGACGCGTTGGGCGGCAAGCAGTAGTCCCGCGTGCGTGCTATACTCTTCGTGACGACCTAGGCACGGCTCCCCAAAGGCTTTGACGGCATGATTGAGCGCACATTTACTGCGATTCTGCACAAGGAAAACGGCCTCTACGTGGCCGAGTGCCAGGAAGTCGGCACGGTCAGTCAGGGGGCGACCGTCGAAGAAGCCCTCGACAACCTTCGAGAAGCCACGGAACTGTATCTCGAAGAATTCCCTGCGACAGAAGGCGGTCCAGTACTCCTGACCACCTTCGAAGCCCGCATCGATGCCTAGACTTCCCTGCGTTTCTGAAGCGAATTAGCCCTCACGAAATCCCAAATCAGCGTCTATCTGTGTCCATCAGCGTTCATCTGTGGACAAAAGAAAAGGGAAGGGGAGCGATCCATTCCATCGCGCGGCCTACTGCGGCAGCCAGACCGTCACTTTCAGCTTGCGCACGCCCCAGCGCTTCGCGTCTTTGTGGTCCTTGAAGAACACGTCGATGTGCTCGCCCTTGATCGCCGAGCCCACGTCCTCGACGGTCCCCTTGCCGTAGCCTGGGACCTTCATCCGCGTGCCGAAAGGATAGCGCGACGTGTCCGCCGCAATCGTGCCTCGCCCCGCCTTCGTGCCCGTCGCCGTCACGCCCACCTTCTTACGCTCGCCCTTTTTCGGCCCCGAGGAAAACACCGGCCGCAACCACCAATTCCGCTCCCATCCCGTGCAGACCTGACAGTCGCAATAAGCCGTCACCGTCATCGTCCGCTCCACCTGGACGTAGTTCGACGGCCCTCCGTTCCCGAAACAGCTCACGACCAGACAAAGCAGCAACGCGATACTCATCGAACGGAACGTCAAACGCAACATAATGTGGTATACCCCCCCTGGCACACCATAGGTTGCCGACTCCACGTCCCTTTTGTCAAGAAATTACCAAGCGTTCCATGCCCCACCGCTTCGCGTGGCGGCTTATGCCCGTAGGAGGCGCAGACCGTTGAAGATCACCAGGAGGGACGCGCCCATGTCGGCGGCGATGGCCATCCAGAGGGTGGCGACGCCCGCGAAGGCCATGACGATGAACACGAACTTCAGGCCGAGCGCGAAGCCGATGTTTTGCTTGATGATGCGCAGCGTCCGCCGCGAGTGGCCGATCAGCCACGGAATTTTCGTGAGGTCATCCGACATCAGCGCGATGTCGGCGGTCTCGATGGCCGCGTCGGAGCCCGCAGCCCCCATCGCGATCCCCACCGTCGCCGCGGCGAGCGCGGGCGCATCGTTGATGCCGTCCCCGACCATCGCCACGCGCCCATATTCCTTGACGAGCCGCTCGATAACAGCGACCTTCTCCTCGGGCAACAGTTCGGCCTGGACTTCGTCCACATTGATCGACGCGGCAACCGCCCGCGCCGTACCCATGTTGTCGCCGGTAATCAGCGCGATGTGCTCGATTCCGATTTTTTTGAGCGCTTCGACCGTCTCGGCTGAGTCCTCGCGCAGCGAGTCCGCCACGCTAATCAGACCGCAGACATGGTCTTGGTTGCCAATGGCCACGACCGAATGCCCCGCGTCCTCGAGCGCTTCGGCCTGCTCATGGCACTCAGGCGTCTCTTGTCCCTTGTCGTGGAGCAGGCGATGACTGCCGATCCAAAACCGCTGCCCGTTGTAGTCCGCCTCCGCGCCCATGCCCTCCAGGAGTTGAAACGACTCCGCGGGCGCCGGCACGATGCCCTCTTCGCGTGCACGCCGCAGAATCGCGCCCGCCAGCGGATGGTCGCTGTGCATTTCCATCGCCGCCGCGCGTTCCAGCAATTCATGGTCCGTGTGCCCATTCAACGGGAGAATCCGCTGCACTTCCGGCCGGCCCGTCGTCATCGTACCTGTCTTGTCGAAGGCGATCGCGCGAATCGTCGCGGGCGCTTCGAGGAAAACGCCGCCCTTGATCAGCACCCCCGCCCGCGCCGCCGACGCCAGTCCCGCGACGATACTCACGGGCGTCGAGATCACCAGCGCACACGGGCACGCGATCACCAATATCACTAGCGCCTGGTAAAACCAATGCGACCAGTCCCCCAGCACTAGCGGCGGCAACAGCGCCACACCTAGCGCCAGGAACATCATCGCCGGCGTGTAGTACCGCGCGAAGCGCTCCACCCACTGCTCGCTCGGCGCGCGCCGCGATTGCGCCTCTTCGACCAAGCGGATGATCCGCGCCAGCGTCGTGTCGCCCGCCGCGCGCGTTACCTCGAACTCGAAGGCCCCGCCGATGTTGATCGAGCCCGCGAAGACGTCATCGCCCACGCCTTTTTCTACCGGAATAGACTCGCCGGTGATCGGCGCCTGATTGACCGTCGTGCTCCCTTTCACGAGGGTCCCATCGAGCGGAATCTTGTCACCCGGCCGCACAATGACAACCGTCCCGAGCGCCACATCCTCCACCGGCTTCTCTTCGATGTCCCCGTCATGCGGGCAGCGGCAGCGCGCGAGCGTGGGGGAGAGGTCGACGAGACCGCGAATGGCCTTGCGCGCGCGTCCGACGCTCCACGTCTCCAGCAGCAGCGCCAACGCAAACAGAAAGGCCACCGTCGCCGCCTCCATCCATTCGCCCAGGATGACCGCCCCGACGATCGCCACCGTCATCAGGAGATTCATATCGGGCCGGAGCGTCCGCGCGGCATACAGCGCCTTCGGCAAAACAAACCAAACACCTGATGCCATGGCCGCCACATAGCACACGACGACCACAAGAGGATACGCGGCGCCTTCTTCCGGCCCTGCAATTGCTTCGAGCCATCCGCGAAGGAAGCCATGGGCGATCGCGCCCGCGAGCAGCGCGAGGCCGCTCACGCCACACAGGATCGCGCGGCCGTGCGTCGTCCAAAGCGGCTGGCCGTCCCGCGCGTCCCTTTGCGCGACATACTCCTCCCATGGGACTGCGCGCATCCCCGTTTTCGCCACAGCCTCACGAACAGCTTCCTCGCTGGGCCCGTCATCGCGCCGCTCGATCGCAATCTTCCCGTTAATCAGGTCGAAGGAGAGACGTTCTTCACCGCCCACGACCGGCCCGAGCGCGCGTTTGAGTGTCGCGACCTCTTCGGCGCAGTCCATTCCGCGAATTTTGAAGGTCATCGTATCCATACCAAGGCGATTATAGCCGAGGAAACGAGAAGCCCTTGAAAACCCATTCGCAATAAGGCAGTCTAAGGTGCGGGGCATGTTCGCGGTATCTGAATCAACCATGGCGCGGGTGAGGAGGGAGCAAGCACGTGGACTACACATACGACCTGCCTGACAAAGAGGCCCGCATGTGGGCGATGTGGTGCCACCTCGCCGCAATCGCCGGCTATCTGGGCATCCCCTT
>JASJYE010000035.1 GCA_030123645.1 Candidatus Hydrogenedentota bacterium
GGCGGTGAGCGTGAAGCCCGAGATTAGGCCCAAGGCCTACAAGTCCCGCCTGTGCGGGAAAGACAGGAGGGGAAGGGCGAGAAGCGGGCGGAGGGTTTTCTATGGATAGTGGCGGCGCCGGTTGAGGAGATTTTTCGCTTCGCTCAGAATGAGAGTTCAAGAACAGGTGTAGGATGGGCTTCAGCCCATGCTGCTTCCTTAAGAGTAGCCGAATAGCATTTGCCATAGACAATACGGCTGACAACCAACGATGGCGCTTTGGGAGGCCATCCGTCTGTGTTCATCCCATTCATCTGTGGCCATTCAGAAGAGATCTATCCGTAGCCTCCGTCCAATCCGAGGCTCAAAAATGTTCGTAGCCTCTTTCGGTGGGGGCTTCGCCGTCGATGAGCACGCCGTTGAAGGCGTCGCTGAATTCGCCGAGAATGACGACGGGAAGTCCGAATTCTTCGCGAAACGCAGCCAGGGCCTTGCCGCAAGTTGCGGGGTCGATGGCGAAGGCCAGTTCGTAGGCCTCGCCGCCGGTGAACACGTAGTCTTGGATGCTTCTGCCGGTCTCGGCGCACAGGGCGGCCAGCTCGGGATCGGCCGCGACGCTTGCCGAGGTCATGGCGACGCCAAGGCCGCTGCGTTCCGCCAGATGCCCTGCGTCCTGGACGACGCCGTCGCTCACGTCGATCATCGCGTGCACGTCGTCCCGCGCGCAGAGCCATCGTCCTTCGCGGATCCGCGGCTCAGGGCGGTAATGCGCGCGAACCAGCGTTGGCGCGTCGATGCCCCTTTCTTCCGCCTCAAAGCCCGCCGCCGACCGTCCGGGCCAACCCGTCACCGCGAGCATATCGCCCGGTTTCGCGCCGCTTCGGAGTCTGAATCGTCCTTCCGGCGCTTCCCCGATGACCATGACGTCCAGCACGATGCCGCCGGTCGAGCGCGTGACGTCGCCGCCTACGACCACTGCGCCGCAATGTTGCGCGACGTCGACTACGCCGCGGCAAATCCCTTCGAGCTCGTCCGCGTCGGTCTCAGCGGGCGCTGCGACCGATGTGAGCAGGAATTGCGGCACGCCGCCCATCGCCGCGATATCGCTCAGGCCCGCCGCGGCGGCCTTCCAGCCGAGGTCCTCGGGCGCTGCGGCGCCGCGCCGGAAGTGGACGTTCTCCATCGACAGGTCGCAGGTGACGAGCAGGGTACGGTCGCCCACGCGAAGGACCGCGCAATCGTCCCCGGGACCCTCGATGACCTCGGGCGACGCCGAGAGCAGTGCCACGATGCGATCGATGAATCCGGACTCGCCGATGTCTCGAAGGGTGCTCATATGCCTTCTGATTCTTCGAGAATGCGCCACGCCTCCGGTATTTCCGCGATCAGGTCCGACGCGATCATGCCGCGCTCCGACCATTCCTCCGCGGCGAGGTCGCCGGCCAAGCCATGGACGTATACGCCAAGCAACGCGGCATCTGGACCCTCCATACCCTGGGCCATCAGGCCGCCGATCAGCCCCGTGAGCACGTCGCCCGTTCCGCCCGTCGCCATGCCGGAATTGCCGCTTAGGTTCACGAAGACCTGGCCGTCGCAGCGGGCGAGGACCGTTTTGTATCCCTTCAAGACCACCGTACAACCGTGCGATCGCGCGAATTTAACAGCGGTTCCTTCGCGGTCCTCTTGCACCTCGCGGGTTGTCGCCCCGCACAAGCGCGACATTTCGCCGGGATGCGGCGTCAGCACGCGGGGCGATGCGGCCGCAGAGATCGCCTCGACATCCTCGCTCAGCGCGTTGAGGGCGTCCGCATCCACGACCAGCGGTTGCTCGCAGCGCCGCATGAACTCCAACACAAACTGTTTGGTATCCGGGTTCTGCGATAGGCCGGGTCCGAGCGCCACTGCCTCTTTGTCCTTCGCGAACTCCAGTGCGGGCCCAGCCGCCGCGGCGGCGATGGATTCGTCCGGCGTGGCCGGCAGGAGCATCGTCATCGTTTCGAGCATGTTCGAGGCGACCACGTCGCCCAACGGTTCCGGGACGCCAAGGGTCACGAGCCCTACGCCCGAGCGGCCGGCTGCTTCCCCGACCATCTTGGCGGCGCCCGTGAATCCGCGCGACCCGGCGATCGCATAGAGGTGGCCGAAGGTCCCTTTGTGGCCTTCGGAAGGCCGCTCGGGCAGGAGCGACCTTGCGAGTTCCTGCGTAATCTCAGTGGGCATCATGGGTGGCGTTTCCGGCTCAAGAACGGATTGACGACGTTGTTCGCAGATAGTGTACGCCGTTGGAAGACTGTGGCAAAAGGCGGCTCATTCGGGCGGCGCGGGCGTTTCGGCGACCTTGACGCGGTTACGTCCCTCTTGCTTGGCCTGATACAAGGCCGCGTCCACGCGTTCAAAGAGGGTTTTTGCCGTGTCGCTCGCTGGATGAAGCTCTCCGACACCGGCGCTCAGCGTTACCCGGACTTCTTCCCTCTGGAAGCGGAAATTTGATGCAGCGACTCGCTCCCGCGTTTTCTCCGCCAGCCTTTGTGCGTTTTCAAGGGTCGTTTCCGGTAGGAGCAGCACGAATTCTTCGCCGCCGTATCGTGCGAGGAAATCGCTCGAGCGCTTATGATCGTTCAAGAGATGCGCGATGGCTCTCAATATACGATCTCCGCCCGCGTGTCCGTGCGAGTCGTTAATCGCTTTGAAGTTGTCGATATCGAACACGATCAGAGAAAACGTGTTCCCGTAGCGCTCGGCCCGGCTCATCATTTCCTCCACCCGGTCGTCGAGTCCGCGGCGGTTCGGGATCTCCGTCAGAAAGTCGACCCCCACGGCCGACTGCAACCGGTGCAGCTCTTCCTGTTGCTCGTTGGCCTTCGCGTTCGCGTCGTTCAATTGGCGGCGGTAATGCTCGTTGTCCTGCTGTACTTCCTTTACCTCGCTGAGCAAGACCCGCTCAAGCTCGCGGAGGTCCTCTACGGTCGCCATTTTCTCGAGCGACTCGCGATGTCTGTCCAGCGAGGAGTTGTACTTGGATGTATCGCCGAGCAGACCGTTGATGATGGCCGACACCCCCTGGAGCAGATCCTGAATCGCAGTCTTCATGCGCTCGAAGGCGGCCGCGTGCTCCCCGGCCTCAATCGATGCGTCGTCAGCTCGCTCGCCGGGAGCCGCGGAACGCCCGTCCGCGCCGGAGCTTCTTCGACGGCTGCGGAGCAGCCAAAAGCCCCCCGCCCCGCCTGCGATCACGAGGATGGCCACTGCCGCAATCAGTGTGCCGTCCATCATCAGTTCACCTCCAGTCACCTCGGTTTTCGCTGCCGAGCACCTTCCCCGAAAAACCGGAAATCCCGAAAACCCCGCCTGAGCTTATCGCAATTGGCGATTATCGTCAAGAGAGGGACAGCGCAGTCCTACGCTTCATTATTTCCTTCAGTCTGTTATGATGCCCGAGGCTCGTAATCACTATGTAATGCTTGGCTGCACGGGTTAGAATTAGGAATCGGGACCTCGAAAACGTGAAAATCATCGCGCTCACAGATATCCATTCCAAATTTGCCGGCATCGACGGGATTGCGGACGATCTCCGCGAGGCCGATGTCGCTCTGCTTCCGGGCGACCTCACGATGTTTGGGAGGCGCGACGCCGCCATGGAGGTTCTCGACGCCGTACGCCGGTACAACGAAGTTGTCTATGCCGTCATGGGCAATTGCGATTACCCGGAGGTCGAGGAGCTCCTGAATGAAGAGGGCATCTGCCTGCACCGGCAGCACGCTCAGTTGAACGGGGTGGCCTTTGTCGGTCTGGGCGGTTCTCTGGCCTGTCCGGTACCTACCCTCAACGAATGGACCGAAGAGCAGACTGCGGAGCACCTCGGTGCGGCGCTGGTGGACCTCCCTGCTGAGACGCCCATGATCTTAGTGTCGCACCAGCCGCCGAAGGACACTGTGGTCGATATCGCGGGCAACGGAATGCATGTGGGAAGCACGGCAGTGCGGGAATTCATCGAGGAGCATCAGCCGCTGGTTTGCTTTTCGGGTCACATTCATGAGGCGCAGGGAACCGACGCCATCGGCAACACGAAGCTCATCAATCCCGGCCCGTTTATGGAAGGCAAATATGCCTGGGTCGAGCTTGAGGAGGGGACGTGCAGGGTAGAGGCGCGGCGCCTCCCGGCTCCGGCATAATAGGCCAGCCCGTTGGGGGCGTTGTTTGCAACGAGTGAAAAGGGGGATCGTGATGAAATGGCCTAGCTTGTTCTGTCTGGGAATCGCATACATCTGTTCGTCTTCTGCTCTGGCCCAGAGCGATTTGGTTCTGCTGCTCAACCCCAACCCGAACGAAGATAAAGTCATCTTTCGGACGAGGTCTAATATCATTGGCGAGGCGGATGACCGGGCTAAGGGGGACGACTTCCGGCAATTTGAGCAGAATTTGTCTCTGCGATACGCTCTGATTCAGAACGAGGACCGCGAGCTGTATTTCACGCTCGACAGTCACCTTGTGGACCTCGACACGACCGGCGTCTTCGACGAAACGGGGGAGCCTGTCCCCGGCGGCCTCTACAATGTGGGTGTCGGCGCGCTGTACCGCCAGACCGTCCACGAAGACTGGCGCGTCGGCGGGCAACTGCGCGTGGGCTCGGCGTCGGACGAGTTGTTCAATTCGATCGACGAGATGTATCTCCAAGGCTTCGCGTTCCTTCAGGTGCCGCATCTGGAGCACACGTCTTGGATAGCCGTCCTCGCGGTCAACACGAATTTGCAGTTCCCCGTCATTCCTGGTTTCGGTTACGCCTTTCCCTTGAGCGAGCAGGCGCTCGCCGTGGTCGGCTTCCCCTTTCTCGGCGCCGCGGGACAACTGACGGACAAACTCGGATTTCAGATGGTTTACTGGCCGCTGCGAAATGCGGACGTGAGCCTAAACTATCAGGTGACCGAGCGGATCCGGCCCTACGCCGGATTCAAATGGCGCGGCCTATACTTTAGCCGGGCGGACCGCCCCGATTCCGACGACCGGATCTTGTTGGAGGACAAGCGCTTCTTTGGCGGCGCAGTATTCGACCTCACGGACAAGATCGCGCTGGACTTGCAGGCGGGCTATCTTTTCGATCGTCAACTCGGCGAGGGGGACGACTTCAGCGATCGCAACGACAACAACTTCCGTATCGACAGCACCTGGTACACTTCCCTGGAGCTCAACGTCCAGTTCTAGCGGTCGAGTCGTACTTTTAGCACACGCTGCTATGGCTCCGGGAACATTCAGCCGGCCCAACGCGTTACAATACTTTTTATGAACCATCCTTCGATCCAATCGGGCGGGGAGTTGTCCACTATCGCTGGTCTCTGCCCGCATTTCGGGGACTGCGGGGGCTGCGAGAGCCAGGACGTGCCGTATCCGGAGCAGCTTGACCGTAAGGAAGCCGTGCTTCGGAGCCTGTTTGCCGACCATTGGGATCAAAGCATCCCGGTGACGCCTTCGCCGACGATCTGGCATTACCGCAACAAGGTCGATTTCAACTTCGGGCTGCGCCAGTATCCGGAGCCGCCGCCGAAGGACTTCGAGCGCGAGACGCTGCTGGGCTTCACGCGCAAGGGCAAGTGGTATTTCCCCCTCGACATGACCGATTGCCGTATCGCGCCGGAGGGCGTTGATGGGCTCTTGGACTCGGTCCGAGGTTGGTATAGGCGCCTGGGGCTGCGCGCTTACGATTCGAGATCGAAGCAGGGCTTGCTGCGCACGCTCCTCGTGCGCGAAGGAAAGCGCACGGGCGAAAGGATGGTTGCGATCTTTACGTCGCCGGGCGACTTCGATAGGGTGGGTTTTGTAGAGGCCGTGCGCACTGCGTTCCCCGCCCGCTCCATTTACCACGGGGTGTATCGCGGCGTTGCGCGCGGGACCTTCGCCGACCAGATGGACCTCCTCGAGGGCGATCCATCCATTCAGGAGACGCTCCAGATTCCGGATGACGGCGGGGTGCGCGAACTCCGCTTCCGCATTTCCCCCTTCAGCTTCTTCCAGACGAACACGCTGGGCGCTGAGGTGCTGTATGCCGAGATTCGGCGTTGGATACGGGAAGTGTCTCCCGGCATCCTCTACGATCTCTACGGTGGGTCCGGCGGCATTGCGTTTAGTTGCGCGGACCTGGTCAATACGGTCCGATCCGTGGAGAGCGAAGAGACGGCGACGAAGGACGGCGAATACAATGCAAGGCAAAACAGCATCGATAATGTCTTCTTTACGACCGAAAAAATGAAGAATTATCTTCGTCACGTTGTGGAATCCGGCGGCATGGAGTCCAGCAGCGCGGTGGTAACCGACCCGCCCCGCGGCGGCATGACGCCCAAGCCCGTGAAGCGCCTCATACAGTCCCGCCCGCCTCACATCATGTACGTTTCGTGCAAGGCCTCCGTGCTCGCGGAAGAGTTACCCAAGTTTCTTGAGGTCTACGACCTCACGCGGCTCTGGGCCGTCGATCTATTTCCGCACACCCCGCACGTCGAGGTGCTCGCCACATTCCGTATACGGTGACGCCGTTGATTCCCGCCGCGGGCGAAGGTGTTGGGGCCGTATCTGGCCGCGTTTGTGTTGTTCGAGCGACATGACTTATCGAGAATTGGCGCGACAGCGGCCGAATCACGCCGACTTCTTAGGAGGTGGACTTGAGAACCGATTTGACACGACGAAAACAACTTTGCTATCTTCCCATCTCACTCGTACCCCGAATGGGGCCCCACGTGTGTTCCCGTAGCGGCACGGGGCACGGCGCGGGTTTCCGCGCCGCACTCCTGTCGAGCACGGCCGGTGCTATCCGCGGCGCGTCCAAGCAATCCGTTCTCGCTGTAAGTGATAGGGGCCTTCTGAGGGGATCGGTATCCGCCGTTTAGGAACTCGTCCTCGCCCATGTCCAAAATCCTTGTACTCGATAACCTCAGCGAAGAGGGCGTCGAAGTCTTTCGCGCCGCCGAGGGCTTCGAAGTGGACGTCAAGCCGCCTCAAAAGCCCGAAGAGCTCGCTCGAATCATCGGCGCGTACGACGGGCTCGTTGTACGAAGCGGCACGAAGGTCACCGCTGAGGCCATGAAAGCTGCCAAGAACCTCAAAGTCATCGGGCGGGCCGGGGTGGGTACCGACAACATAGACAAGACGGCGGCCACGAACGCCGGTATTGTCGTGATGAACACGCCGGGCGGCAACACCATTTCTACGTGCGAACACACCTTCGCGCTCCTCTTCTCCCTTTGCCGCAATATCCCGGACGCGCATGCTTCCATGGCGGCGGGCCGCTGGGACCGCAAGAAGTTTATGGGATCTGAAGTATTCGATAAGACGCTGGGCATTATCGGGGTTGGGAGAATCGGGAGCGCCATCGCCAAACGTGCGCAGGCCTTCGGGATGAAGATCATCGCCTACGACCCCATCCTCACGAAGCTTAAGGCGGACGCGCTGGGGATCGATCTGGTGTCCGTCGACAAGCTTATCGAGCGGTCGGATTTTATTACGGTGCACGCTCCGAAGAACCCGGACACGGAGAACATGATCCGCGCCGAGCACTTCAAGCGCATGAAGCCGACTTGCCGCATTATCAACTGTGCCCGTGGAGGCATTGTCAACGAAAGCGATCTGGCTGAGGCGCTCCGAAACGGTACCATCGCGGGCGCGGGTCTCGACGTTTATACTTCCGAGCCCTTCGAAAACAATCCGTTCATAGGACTGGACAACGTCGTAATGACGCCGCACCTGGCCGCCTCGACGGACGAAGCCCAGCTTACGGTCGCGGTGGATATCGCGAAGCAAATGGTGGAATTCCTGCAGACGGGGACCATCGTCAATGCGGTCAACGTTCCGAGCCTTGACCGCGAGATGCGGGCCGCGCTCGCACCCATGCTCTATCTCGCGGAGAAATTGGGGCTGTTCCAGGCGCGATACACTGTGGGACGTCCGGCATCGATTGAAATCGAGTATCGCGGCGACCTTGGCATCACGGATACCTACCCTATATTATCTGCCATCCTCATGGGCTTCCTCGCCCCGAAGGTCGAGACGGTGAATACGGTGAGTGCGCCGAGTTTGCTGCGGGACCACGGCATCGTGAGCAGCGAGACGCGCAGCCCCGAGGCTTCAGACTACGGCTTCCAGATTAATGTGACGGTTGTTACTGACCAGGAAACGGTGACCGTCACGGGGACCTTGTTCGGCGACGACGACCCCCGGATTTGCGCCATCGACGGCACACGCATGGACGCCGTGCCCGAGGGATGGATGGTCATTTGCATGAACGACGATAAACCTCTCGTTCTGGGCAAGATCACAACGATAATCGGCGAGGCGAAGGTCAATATTGCGAACTTGACTCTTGGCCGTGACGTGCCGGGCGGCCATGCGACCACGTTGATAAATCTCGACGCGCCGCTCAAAGAGGAGACGATAGAGAAGATCCGCCAGCTACCACATGTCAATCGAGTTCGGCTGGTCCACCTGTAGCCGTCGCCGCCTCTGGGTGGACGAAGGCCCGGAGCCTGCCCTCGATTGGCAAGGACCTGCCGGGAAAAGCAAACGCACGGAGGACAAATGAGCACGTATCAGTTCATCAAGATTCCCGAAGGCGACAAAATTCGGCCTGCTGGTAAAGGAGCCGTTGAGACGCCCGACCGCCCGATCATCGGGTTCATCGAGGGCGACGGCATTGGGCCTGACATTTGGGCCGCGGCCAAGCACGTTTTCGACGAGGCCGTCGCGCACTGCTACGGCGCGAAGCGGGCGATCGCTTGGATGGAGATTTATGCCGGCGAAAAGGCGAACGACAGGTGTGGGTCGTACTTGCCCGAGGAAACCGTCGATGCCATTCGCGATTACATGGTCGCTATCAAGGGTCCCTTGACCACGCCCATCGGGGGCGGCTTTCGCAGCCTCAACGTCAGCCTGCGGCAGATGCTCGATCTCTTTGCCTGCGTCCGGCCCGTGCGCCATTTCGAGGGCGTCCCCAGCCCCGTACGGGCGCCAGAAAAGATCGACATGGTGATCTTTCGAGAAAACACCGAAGACGTCTACGCCGGCTTTGAGGTGAAAGAAGGGACCGACTCTGCGAAGGAGCTCATTAGTTACCTTAATAAGAAGATGAATTGGAACATCCGGCCCGACTCCGGCATCGGCATCAAGCCCATCAGTGTGACCTGCTCCAAGCGCCTGGTTCGCGCCGCTATCAATCACGCTATCGAACATGGATACAAGTCTGTGACGCTCGTTCACAAGGGGAACATTCAGAAGTACACCGAAGGCGCGTTTATGAATTGGGGCTATGAACTCGTCAAGGAGGAGTTTTCCGACGTGGCCGTCTCATGGGAAGACTGCAACGGCGATCCCGGCGGCAAGATCCTAGTCAAGGACGTGATCGCCGACATCTTCTTGCAGCAGATCCTCACCCGGCCGACGGAGTTTGACGTTGTGGCCACGATGAACCTCAATGGCGATTACATCAGCGACGCGCTGGCGGCCCAAGTGGGCGGCATCGGCATTGCACCCGGCGCCAACATCAATTTCGAGACGGGCGTTTCACTTTTCGAAGCGACGCACGGTACCGCACCCAAGTATGCAGGGCAGGATAAGGTGAATCCGAGCAGCCTGATCCTTTCTGGGGTGTTGATGTTTCAGCATTTGGGCTGGGATGAGGCGGCCGACGCCATCGTTAGGGGCATGGTAGAGACCTTCAAGGCCAAGACCGTCACCTACGATTTCCATCGTCTGATGGAAGGCGCCACATTGTTCAAGTGCAGCGAGTTCGCCCAAGCGGTCACTGAAAAGTTTGGCAAGGGATAGTGTGGAACCCGCCCGCCTGCGAGGCCGAGAATAGAGCATTCCCGCGTTAAGCAGGATTTTCCATGGCTGAAAAAAGGCCTGCTGCACCACGGTATGGCCGTAGTCGGCGAGCCTTCTGGCTGCCGCAACTTGTACAAGCCGGCCTGGGATGACATCATAGGCGCATCGTCCCTGACGCCGGAACCACCGGTTTGCTAAAGGTGTGCCGAGGATTCATGACGCAGTCGTCGAACACTAAGGGAAGCGCCCCGGATTTGCAGGATTATGTCTGTGCGGCGCGTTGCATCGACAGCGTGACGCATGACGTGAACAACCATCTCGGGGCGATCATGGCCTACGCCGAACTCATGGAGCTCGAAGATCACGACCCTTCAGAAACAAAGCGTATGCTTGACGACATTATGGCCTGCGTACGGAAAAGCGCCGAGTTGTTGGACGGCCTCACCGAGCCCATTGGAAAACGGCAAACTAAAGTTTCCGATGTAGACCTTTCCGAGCTTGTACACCGTATGAACGATATTCACAGCCATGAGCTGCATAACGCCCATATTTCTCTCGATATCGAATGCCGGGGAGATTGTTCGCCTATCCGCGCGGTCAAAGGAAGGCTCAGCCGCGCACTGATGCTTATTCTACGAGAGACCATTGACCGGGTCCGGCCGGCCCAGCGCAAGTCGATCCGCATCCGCATCCAAGGAGAAGAGGACGCCATCTCGCTTTTGTTCTGGGATTCCTCGGGACTTCCTCCGGACTTGGATAAGGGGCCGAGGCCCGGCGATCCAGAGGCTGCGCTGGGCCAATCATCCTTGGCGTCCGCGAGAGCGCACGCGCGCTTCCATGGCGGAGACTTAAGCTACGATTCCCAAACCGGACTGCTGTTGAGGCTCCCGCGGGCGCATCGCATCGAAGAGTAGGCACGAATCGGAAGATGGCGCTCGGACCCTTCGCCGCAAGTCTCGAAGAGCCCGTTTAGGGGAGGCTTATATTGTAAACGACTCGAAGGCGTGCCGTGCTCAGCAGCAGCCTCAGATCTGAGCCCTCTTCGGGGTTGTCTGAATTCGCCCTGCCCCATTGCACGTCGAGCACGCTGACACTTCTTAGCGCAACGATTGAAGCGCTCATCAATGCCGACAGAAAAATTGTGTGATCTGTGCTCCGTTTTGGCGTTCTTCTTTCCATGCTTCCGCCTTCCCTTATCAGGGGGCAGGAAGGGGAAGATTTCTCGCAGCTCTTCTTCGTTTGGCTGATGCCCGTACTCGGAGATCTCGAAAAGCTCGGCATACCGGACTGCGGCCGCAGCCGTCTTTCCGTACCATCTCTTCAAGGCCTTTCGGCCCTTCTTCGCTGCCGGAAGAAAGCGCGGGCCCCAGGTTCGCTCCAACCAGGCGAGCCATTCGTAGATCTGCGATTCCATGGCGTCCAGCATTTTCCACTTTGCCGCCATTGTATCGTCCACGCTAACTGCGACGTCCGCGTCGAAGGGCACAGGCTTCTCGAAATGATCCATAAAGTAGAAAAAGACCGGGTTTTTCCTCAGCACCGGTTCAGCCGGCGTCACGTGCGGCACGGTCACCATATACGCCGCGTCCTGCACCGCCTGAGAGGTGTAGCGGTGGTCGGGATGGTAGTCATTCGGCCGGTGTGTGATCACGACGTCGGCTTGGAGGCGCCGGATCAGGCCGATTACCTCTGCCCGCACCTCGAGCGTGGGTTGTAACTCCCCATCGTGATGGTCCAAGACCAGGGATGTGGCCCCGATCACCTTTGCCGCTTCCGCCGCTTCCGCCCTTCGCCGGGCCTCGAGGGTTTGGGCCTCGAGCTCATGGTGGCCTGCGTCGCCGGTAGTCATGGAGACCACATGCACGTTGAACCCGGCTTCGTTCCATTTCGCGCAGGTTCCCCCGGCCTTGATTTCGCAGTCGTCGGGGTGCGCCCCAATCAGAACGATATTGATGGGCCAGCCTCCATCGCGAGGGCGCGCCATACATTCGGCCCGTCGCCCGTACCTGCGCTTAAGGAAGAAAGTCTATTCGAACAGGATTGCCTAGCTTGGTTATGGATTGCGTAAGTTCCGTAGGCGGCGTTTCTAGCGTGATTTCGGATTTGTCAGTGTCCAGGAAGAGTTTAATTTCCAACTCCGGATGCACCAAGATGGTCGACGGAATGGTGTCCAAATGCTCGAAGATGTCTATTGTAAACTCCGGCCTTTCGGACGCTGTGTTTCCACCGAGTATGAAGCCTTCTAAGGGAAGGTCTTTGTCGTCGAGAAAAATGTGGGGGATGACCTGTACCGCATGTCCCGCGAAGTTATTAGTAATCCTGAACCCCAGAGTCAAGAGCATTTTCTCTGGGTACGGTTTCAATACGCGAACTTCGACCTTCGCGAGTTTTTTGTTCTTCGTTAAGGCCTGTTGGACCTGCACGTTTGTTAAATCCATGTCCGAATCTAGAGTAAGGATCATTTCGATCGATGTCTCTACGTCCCCTATCCCGAACCTTAGCGGTGCTACTCCTAAGGTATTCTCCGTCGCCGTGACTTCGCTCTCAGAAGTCTCTTCCGGCGGGCCGGCGTCGGGCGAGCACCCAAGTATCGGCAAGAGAACCATGGCACAGACGAAGAAGCGGGTTAGGTGCGCCGAAAAACTGAACTCTTTACTCACGACGGGCTCTCCTCAAGCTATTGGAGTTTGCAGGAAATATTCTGTAAACCATTTGAGCGCCCGATCATACCAGTTTTTGGCACTAACGGCTACCTGTGGCCCCTCAAGGCCTTGCGTTGGGCCGGCTCTATGCATGGCGTGGGCTAGTGCATTTTAAGATTATACTGATACGTTTGCCGTTACCGCGCCGTCGTCCGAAAATGGGTGCCAATACGAGACCGGACGTTCCGGCGCCAAACTCGTTT
>JASJYE010000309.1 GCA_030123645.1 Candidatus Hydrogenedentota bacterium
CCTATTCACGGAAGACCAACATGCCTTCGCGGAGGGCCAGGGGAATTTCTACAGGCCGCTCCTCTCTGTGTCTTTCATGTTCGACTACATCGTGTCGACCCTCGGCGAGACACGGCCCGATCCCACCCTAACCCCCTCTGATCTCGGCACCTTCTACTTCCATCTCTCCAGCACCCTCTGGCACATCGCTGCGGCCCTATTCCTCCTCGCCCTCATGATCCGCCTCGGCGCGCCCCGGCCCGTACAGGCCATCGTCCCCCTCCTCTACGTCGTCCATCCGCTTCATACAGAGGCCGTCGCCTACATCAGCGGCCGCGCCGATTCCATGTCCGCCGCCTTCATTTTCGCCGGCCTCTACTTTGCCACATGGCACGAAACGCCCCGCCGCAGCCACGCCGGTCTGGCCCTCACGCTCCTCTGTTTCGCCGGAGGCCTACTCAGCAAAGAGTCCACGCTCATCTTCCCCTGGCTCGTAGCACTCGTTGTCCTCGCGACGCCGCGCACCGGTCAACACGACAAGGCCCCGTCTCTCATCGCACCATGGATGCCTGTCATCGGATCGTTTGTCTTGCTCGCGATCTATAGCGCCTTGCGCTTGACGGTCCTCAACTTCGGCTCCGATTCGACCCCGCCCGACAGCACGCTCCTCCAGCGCATTACGGAAGCCCTGCAAGCCTTCGCACTCTACATCGGACTCATCTTCGCGCCCGTCAGGCTTCACATGGAACGCACGCTCGCAGAAGTCCCCCCCTACGTAGCTGCGATCGGCCTCGTCCTGCTCCTAGCATGCCTTGCGATTATCGTCCTCGCTCTCAGAAAAGGTCATCCGCGCACTGCATTCGGCATGGCGTGGTTTCTGGTCGCCTGGCTCCCCATCTCCGGCATTTACCCGTTGAACGCGCCCATGGCCGAGCACTGGATGTATGTCCCGCTCGCGGGCTTCCTCTGGGCCGGCGCCGAGATGCTACAGGCAATATTGAGGACCCGGGACGGCCGGCCGCGCCTCCCCGCCGCCGACTACGCCGCGGCAACCCTGCTCGTCCTCTGGCTCGCGATCCTCCTCGCCCTCACGGCGGCGCGAAACCGGGACTGGCACGACAACGAATCCATCTACACCGCGACACTGCACGAGAGCCCCGGCTCCTTGAGGGTACATTTCAACCTCGCCGTTACCTACGACGACCTCCTCGACAATCCGTACGCGGCACGCCGCCACTATGAGGCCGTGACGCAAATCTACCGGGACAAAAAACGCGAAGATCCCTCACTGCAAAACCGATTCTGGAACGAAGAGCTCGAGGCCTACCTCTCTCTCGGCGATATCTACGTCGAGCAAAGGCGCTTCGCGGAAGCCTTCAACCATTACAACGTTGTCCTCGCCACCGAGCCCAACGAGAGCAATATGGCCCTGCACGCAAGCGCATCCTACGGCGTGGGCCGCTGCTTGCTGGCGGCGGGTGAGCATGAACGCGCCCTGCAACACTTCGAGGAGGCCCTGCAAATCTTGCCGGACCTCCGAATCGATGTCGAAAGACTCCTCATCGAAGACCGGCCTCTGAAATAGTGGCCGACTCGTGTAAAAGCCATCTCAGACCTGAAATTTGAAGTCCCCTCTGGACTGCTAATATTCCCCTATTCGCAACTTTCTCACCATGTCGAGTTCCATTTACTAAGGCCTGGCCCACATAGGTCTGCGGCAATCGAAGCATATCGCGCCTGGGTCCGGAATTCTTGACAGCTCCAACGGCCAGTGCTAGAATCAATCCATACTCAGGGGGGAGTGTGCCCAAGAGGGCAGCCCTCGAATCAAAGGAGGTACCCAATGGCTGACGAACCGACCGATAAAGAAAGCAACCAGGACAAAGAGGATTTCGGCGCGCTTAGCGGCGGGGACGACTCCGAATCCGGCGGCGCCGGTGCGGACGATAGCGATTCGTTCGGCACGGGGAGTTTGCCGCCCTTGAGTGATTTCGACTCCGGCGAGAGCGAAGGTGAGGGCGATAGTGACTTGCCCCCGCTCGAAACGCCCGACGCCGATGAGGACGAAGGCCCGATAAGCGGGCTACCACCCATCGTCGACATAAGAGTGGACACGCCTGCGGTCCGCCCTTCCGACTTGGATACGCCAACACCCTCGAAGCCGGACGAGCCGGAAACACCGACGCCCGAGGGCTTCGACACGCCAAGCGACGCACTCGATAGTCCGGAACCAGCAGGCCTGGGCTTCCAAGACTTCGCCGCCGACAGCGATTTTTCACCGGAGACGCCGGAGATCGGCCCCGGACCCGATTCGGACATCGAAACTCCCATGTTCGACTCCGCCTTTGGCGGCGACACTGAGGATTTAAGCGCCGGAGGCACCGCTACCTCGGCGCCTACACAAGCCATGGAGACGCCGCTCTTCGGCTCGCAACCCGAAGGCGCTGGTGGCAAAGGCTTCGATGACGACGCCTTCGGCGTACCCACGCCCGACATGGGCGCGGACTCTGGGACGCCCGTGCCCGATTTCTCGCCCGATACCGGCGGGGGGGCGCCGACGGATACCGGCATTCCCGCAGCGGCCATGGCCGGGCCACCTAGAAAGCGAGGCCGCGCGGTCGGCATTCTCGTGAGTGTCGCGCTCGTTGTGGTCGGCGTGGCCGTCGGTGTTGTGGCCGCTCAATTTTTCGACATTCGTGGCATCCCCATCCTGCCCGATCCGGCCACGGAAGCGATGGCCGCGAAGGACGCTGAAATCGGCCGGTTGGAAGGGCGCGTGGCGAGTCTCCTCCAGGCCACCCCTCCAGGGCAGGAGCCCCTTAGCCCAGAAGAGGTCGATCTACTGATCAAGAGATACGAGAACACAAAAGCCATGCTGAAAGAGTCCGAGTCGGACCTCGAAATCAACCTGGCGGAGCTTGGCAATCTCGAAAATTCCCTCGAGCTCGTCCGAGCCGACATCGAGGAAAAGACCGGCGCCTATGTCGAGGCCCAAGAGGCCCTCGAAGGCCTGAAAAACGAAAACGCGATCACGGAGGCGCGGCATAGGGGTTTGCTCGCGGAAAATGAGCGCCTTAGCGAAGTCGTCGGCGAACTCGAAGTGGCCAATGCGCGGCGCCAGTCGACGAAGGACACCCTGCTCCACAACATCGACCTTCTTATCGTGCAGGTCCAGGGCGGCAGTCCGCTTGCGCCAGAACGCTACGAGTACGCCGCCCGGCTCGCGCGCGTCAACAACTTGCGGGACAAAGTCGCCCGGGCCAAATGGGTCGATCCGCAGCTCCTGGACGAATACACGAACCTCTACCTCGCCGAACTCGGGATCGCGAGTTCACGCGAGTACTTCTTCGCGCGCATTCCCGTACACAATCAGCTTGACAACATTGTCTACCGATGGGCCGAGTGCCTCATGAACGGGAGCTGGAGCGTCTACTTCAGCACCATCGACGGCAAACACGTGGGCAGCTACGAAAACGCAGCCGGCAGCGGCCCGCCGCGTTACGAATTCCGTGAGGACCTTCCCGGTGGCATGCGCTCTGACATTCTAGATGCCATCAAAGCCTCGCGCGTCGAAGACTACAAGGAAAAGATCGCGGTCCTGGAACAAAAGCAGAAGATCTACGAAGATAAGTCGAAATACCAGATCGATTTCACTTCACTTTAACCGCGACCGTGATTTCAATATCACCGGGACCCACCTTGGGTTCCGGTGATTTTTTGTGCCTTGGCGCCTGAGAGCACGATGATTTCGTCCCTCGCCACCACGAATCCTGCTTAATTGTCAGGAACATCAATGATCTCAACTGGCTTTCACGAGCGCAGGACGGGC
>JASJYE010000310.1 GCA_030123645.1 Candidatus Hydrogenedentota bacterium
ATGTGTACGAATATTAGCGAAGGACAGCGTTTTCGGGTCTTTATCTCCCGGTGAATTGTGGTTTTCTCTTCTCGAAAAACGCTTTAATCCCCTCTTCTGTGTCCTCGAGTGTATAGCTGCCGCGTGTCGCAACGGAGTGGCTGGCAGCGCGTTCATAATCCAAATCGAGTTGCTCCGACATCTGTTTCTTGATAACCCAAATCGACTTTGTGGCCGCCGTTGACAGCTTCGACACTATCGCCTCTACCGCTGTCGTTAGTTCATCATCAGGAACTGCTCTGTACACGAGTCCGATGCGTTCCGCTTCTTTCCCGGAGATACGTTCTGCCAGGAGCATCATGCCGAGTGCACGGCCATATCCAATGAGGCGTGGTAGTTGATAGGTGATACCGGTCGAAGCGTAAAGTGCACGTTCCGCCCGGGGATCGCCGAGTTCTGAGGTCTCAGTACAGATGCGCAGGTCGCAGGCAAGGGCCATATCCAGACCCATTCCCAGTGCATAGCCGTGGATTGAAACAACCACAGGTTTTGGCAGGGCACGCAGGGTCTTGATTAGCGCCTGCTGAGGAAGCACTGCTTCACCGGCTTTTCTTCCCTTCCAACGGGCGCCAGTAGGCTGGCCCATTCCGCTTATGTCATCCCCGGAACAGAACCCGTTGCCCTCCCCCGCGATGACGACGACACGACAGTCATCGTCATTCGCAGCCAGCTCCAATGCATCAAGGATCAGATCTATAGTGGTGTAGTTTAGTGCATTTCGTCTTTTGGGCCGATTAAGGCTGATGCGCAACACAGGTCCATCTTGGCGAACAATGACTTCAGGCATATCACTCCTCCCGGATCGTCGATCCTGCATGGGTCACGCTGGCGTGCGGGACCCACCTCTAAAATACACAGCAGGCCTTGCTCTTCATCTAAGCCTCTTGTATATATTTCTTGCCAACTAATATCAACCTGGATTTCCCATATGGAAAACTCGGCGACGACCGCCGATCGATTCAGATGAGTCTAATCGCGGCTGACGAAGCCCGATGGCCAACCGTTGCCGGAGCTTCGGCCCCCGAGAACGCCGATACGCACCGCGCCGCCCGCCGCGTCAATCGTCACGGCCTGGTTAATCGTCATCGTCTCGTCCGAGACCGAATCCCCAGTATTTCCCTTTATCTTCACCGTGCCAGAAGCGGGAGCGGCCACCAGCCCCCCCCAGAGCGTGTCGAAGGGGTTGTCATAGGACCCGTCCCCACCCCCGGGATGGGACTGCGTAATGATGTCGTTGACGAAGAGGTAAGTCTGCGTATCGACATTCGTCGAAAGCCAGCCTGACTTGCAGGCGATAGCTCGCACGATTGCCGTGCCGCTTATCAGAATTGGGCCCGTATAAAGGGTTCCGGTGCTACACGTGGGCGTGGAGCCATCGAGCGTGTAGCGAATGGCGGCGCCGAAGGTTTCGGTAGACAACTCCAGAGTGAACGCCACGTCATAGAACCCGCGGTCTACACTGAATTCGGTGTCGGCTACAGGGGTATTGGGATTGATTTCGGAGCCACCGGGTGAGCCGCCTATGAATTCGCTGAGGGCCCAGTTACTCGGGTCGCTTGCGTCACCCTGCGGATTGAGAATGACCAACGACCAGCCTTGCCCGTCCGCCTGATTTGGCCAGCTTCCGCTGTCGTTATAGGTTCGCAGTCTGTCGGACTTTGTTCGTAAGTCGTTTGTTTTCAACACCACGAGCTCTTTACGTAGAAAAATTGAGCATCGACACATAAGGACTTGCAGAGATGAGTACACCGAAGTCCGACAAACTGCTAGGCTACGATTTCCTACGTCGAGTATGAGAAATAACCGCCCCTCTTTCGCGGCACACTGCCGACGTGCTATAACTGGACGCCAACCCATCGTTACGGGATTGCACTCAAGTCCATGCAACTCGAGATTCCCTATGGCGACGCCTTCGTCAAGGCTGAGCTGCCAGACCGCGCCTTCGTCCTCCCTATCGGCGGGCAGATCAAGAAACCCGAGCCCCTAGACGACCTCGGCGCCGCGATCGCGTCCGCCCTGGACGCGCCCCTCGGCATGGCGCCTCTCCCAGAGCTCGTAGGCCCTGGCTCGAAGGTCGTCATCGCCTTCGACGACGCCACGGTGGCGCAATTCGGCCCCGTCCGCGGCATCGCTATTCACGAAACGCTCCGCCGCCTCAAAAACGCTGGCGTGAGCCGCGATACCGTGACGCTCATCTGCGCCAACGCCCTGCATCGAAAGTTCCCCCCTGAAGAACTCGCCGCCATCATCGGCGAGGACCTCGTCAAGGAATTCGGCGAACGCTGTTTCTGCCATGACGCGGAAGATCTCGACAATCTCGCTTACATCGGTCAAACGCCCGAGCACGGTTACGACGTCGAGGTCAGCCGCTACGTCGTTGACGCCGACCTCCTCATTTACGTGACCGCCGCCCACGGCCGCGGCTTTTCCGGGGGCTGGAAATCCGTCTGCGTCGGACTCTCCACCTTCCGCTCTATCCGCCACCATCACAGCCCCGACGGCATGTCCATGTCGCTCAAAGACAACCGCATGCACAAGGTCCTCGACGAAATGGGCGCCTTCCTCGAATCCAAGATAGACACAAGCATTATGAAGATCGACTGCATCGAAGCCGGTCCCCTCAACATCTCGCGCGTCTTCGCCGGGGCCGTCGCCGAGTGCCGCAACGCCGCGCTGGAAGTCCTCGAAGAACAATACCCCCCGCGGCGAAGCCTGAGCGGCGAGAAATACGACGTCATTCTTTACGGCGTGCCCGACTGGTCGCCATACGCCATATTTTCCCACATGAACCCCATCCTCACCCTCATCTCCTCCGGACTCGGCTACCTCGGCGGCACCATCCAGGCACTCGGAAAGCCCGGCTGCACGGTCATCATGGTCACGCCCTGCCCCGAACGCTGGGACCGCGTCCACCATCCGTCCTATCCGGACGTGTGGGAAAATGTCCTGACCGAATCGACCGACGCCTACGACATCGAAAAGCGCTATACGGAGCAGTACGCGACAAACGAAGAGTACATCGACAAATATAGAAACCACTACGCCTTTCACCCGATCCACGGGATTCTCGCCACCCAGCCGCTCAAGCGCCTAAAGCACGCCGGGCGCGTCATCGTCGCCGGAATCGAGGACCCCGCCGTGGCCGAGCATATCGGATTCGAGGCGGCCGAAGATGTCGCGATGGCCCTCAAACGCGCCGGAGAAATCCATGGCCCGGACTACTCCATCGCCTACGCCCAACATCCCGCCGCACCGACCAAAGTAACTATGTAGCGCTGACCTTAGACATTCGACCCGCACAACACGGAGAAGAAAACATGAAATCTTACGAAGTGAAAGACGCCTTTGGACTGGAAAACCTCACCCTCGTCGACCGGCCCGACCCGAAACCCGGCGCCAAACAAATTCTCGTGAAGGTCAAGGCCACATCCATCAACTATCGCGACGTGTTGCTCGTCAAAGGCCAATACAACCCCCGCCAGCCGCTCCCCATCATTCCCTTTTCCGACGGCGCAGGCGAGGTCGTCGACATCGGCGACGAAGTGACGCATTTCGGCCTCGGCGACCGCGTCGCGAGCTGCTTCTTCCAGAACTGGGACGCGGGAAAGCCCACCGCCGAAAAGGCCCCCAGCTCAGCCCTAGGCTCGCCCCTCGACGGCATGCTGACCCAATACGTAGTCCTTGAAGAAATGGGCGCAGTGAAACTTCCGGATCATCTCAGCTACGAAGAAGGCGCCACGCTGCCATGCGCCGCCCTGACTGCCTGGA
>JASJYE010000036.1 GCA_030123645.1 Candidatus Hydrogenedentota bacterium
CAACAACCCGTGGTTCTGGTCATCGCTTCTGCGCCCGAACCGGACCCACTCATTTCGCTGGATCGATCGATCGATCAGAAAACACGGCGCGAGACGGTGTCCTCTACCAAATCGACTTCGACACTCCAGGCATGTTCGCGCAAGCCATCGGCGCCTCGGTTGTGCCCCTCTCGCAGCTCAACGCTCGGCGCACCACAGCAAATCACTCCGACTGCGGATGAGGCTCGATGTCGGCGAGCGCGACGAAGCCGCCATCGGCGAGGTGCTCGGCCGGGCGCCGGCCGTAGGCGCCGGCGATCTTGTCGCTCATCGGCGCGAGCTTGCCCATGTCGCTGCCGCTGTTGTCCGATGGTCACGGCGGCGACCATGCCGCTCACGGTGTCGGTGGCGAAGCCGACGTTGAATGCCGGGCGGAAGCCGCCGTCGGCCATCTTCATCACCCGCGCCTCGACGTCCGTGGTCGAGGCGCGCGGCTCGGGCGCCTTCTTCTTTACCGTCCCCGCCGTTTCGCCGCCGTCGGGCGGGGCCTTGTCGCGCTCGCTCTTGCGGCTCGCCTCGATCCGTTCGACGACGGCGATCGCCGCCGTGACCCGCTCCTCGCGCTCCTTCGCCGCCCGCTCGCGCTGCGCCGCCTGCCGGCGGCTGAGCGCCCCGGGATCGGCCTCCAACTCCTCGCGCAATCGCCGCAGTTCGGCCGCCGCCTCGCGGCAGCGCGCCAGCGAGGCATGGCGGCGGAACGAAGCCGCGCCCGCCGCGGCGCGCACCCGCATGCCGTCCTGCGCGACGCGCTGGAGCGAGGCCTGGCCGGTTCGCAGCATCGCCGAGAAGCCGTCGACGAGCAGCGTCTCCAGCACCGCCCCGTGCGCGACGCGGAAGTCGGCGAGCGTCTTGTGATTTGGTGGTGACGCCGCCGCACAGCCACTGAAAGCCCACATGCTCGCGACACAGCCGGTCGAGCTCGCGCGCGCTGCCCCACCCCCTCGACCGTCGCATAAAGCCACGGCGCCAGCAGCAGACCCGGATCGGCCGGCGGATGCCCGGGGCCGCCCTCGACCGCCTTGATCCGCGCGTACAGCGGCGCAAGGTCCAGCCGCTCGGTGAAGGCCCACACGAAGCGCGCGCGATGGTCGCCCGGCAACAGATCGTCCAGGCTCACCGCGCGCAACGCCACCTGCCACCGTTCCGGCGTGCGCAGCCGCGGCAGCCCCCGCGCCTGAGGCTCCGGCGCGCGCTGCTCGGGAAGATCGCCCAACAACGCCATTTCCGGCCGCTCGGACATGACAACCACCATATCTCGGTGAACACCATGCCCATTCTACTGCATTCAGCCCTTCCCCGGGAATCCATCACCTGCCCGGGAAAGATTCACAGGCTCTGAGCCCAAGGGCTTTGTTCACTCAAGGCGTTGAAGATCCTCGCAACCGCAAGAGAAACAGCTTGAGGCGCCGCATCGGTTCGGTGATTCGCCAAGAGGTCGAGTTACGCGTGATTTCCAACTGACGATTAGCTTCCGCAAGTTGCGCATCAAACTGACGATTAGCCTCCGCAAGTTGCGCATCAAACTGACGATTAGCCTCCGCAAGTTGCGCATCAAGCATATCCCGCTCACGAAGCAATTGATCATTTTGACGAGCCAGGCGATTTATTGTTTTCTCTAGCTCTTCGAAACGCCTTTGCTGAGCGCGCTCCCAACTATCAAGTTCGATGCGGGGAATACTTTGGCGCTTTAAGAAGCGCTGCTTCTCCAAATCATCGCTGGACGTGAGTTTCTCGAAGGAAACGAAAAACTCCAGCTCGTCTTCGGCGGTATCATGGAAATCGACGACGCGAAAATCGATCAGATCGAGCTCTGACAGCACATCAATTATTTGAAAGAATGTCTTTGGCGTGTATATAGTGCAATGAACATCTACGTATTTACCATCATGAAAGCTTTCCTCAGCCGCTTTAGCCGCGTATCGGACAGAGTGATTCGTTTTCAGGCGAGCCTCATCAAGCTTTCCGCTCCAGCGCAGGCCTGTGTCGAATGTCACGCAAGTGGAAAGGTGATCGAAGACCTGCTTTGGCGACGGCCTGCGGATCTTGCGCATGTGTGCTTCGATCAGCTCCCCGCAGGTGGTGGCGGTCCGGAAGTAGTCGAAACTGAATCTTTTGTCGGGAACCGCGAGCGAAAGTATGCCTCCGTCACGTAGATTTTCGGAGATCTCCTGCAACCAGCCGATGACATCGGGAACGTGCTCGATGACATGGCTTGCGATCACATAGTCGAATTCGTGCTCTCGCCCGATTGCCTCGGCGAACGTCTTTTCACCCAAGACAAAATCGACGTCAACGATGTCCGATGTATTGACAGCCTTGTCGTCTCGATACTTGTGTCGAAGATCATTCGTCGAGGCATGATCGGCATAGTGGATCAGCCCTTCGTCGCGTCCGACCACCGGCCGGTCGAGGGCGCCGATCTCAAGTCCCTTCTGCGTCCTGATGTCGATCTTGCCGAGCAGTTTAGCCCTGCGGTCCACGGACAGCGCTCCGCAAGCTGGTCCCGCCTTCACCGTTCCAGAAGGCTCTTGCCAGAGCCGGCCTGCTCGCTCGACTTCCAAGGCTTGTCGACTCGGGGCTTTACGGCCAGCGCAAAGGAGCCATCCTCAGGCGAGAGGGAGAGGTTCGGATTGTAGAAAGGGTCATCCTCGAGGACCGCGTCCCAGCGGCGCCTCATGTACTGCACCTCGCGGGCGAACCGCACGGATGCATTCGGGGCCGCGTCGCTGCCGCGGGATGCCGATTCATGGTGGTACAGTTCTGCGAAAGGCGTCCAAACGATCGAGTATCCGCGCTCCCGGATCCGTATACATAGATCGATGTCGTTGAAGGCTACGGGCAGGTTATCGGCATCCAGTCCGCCCACTTCCCGAAACACTTCGGCCCGCATTACCATACAAGCCGCCGTCACCGCGGAACAGTTCTGAACCAGTTCCGCGCGACCAAAATAGCCGGGCGTGCCCCGCGGCCACCTGTAATGGAGGTGCCCCGCGACCCCGCCGAGGCCGAGCGCCACGCCGGCATGTTGAATGGTGTCGTCGGGATAGTAAAGCATGGCTCCGACGGCGCCCACATCCGGCCGTACCGCGTGACTCACCATTTCCTTTAGCCAGGAAGGCTCGATAACCTCGAGGTCATTATTGAGGAGGCCGATCAGCGTACCGTTGGCATGGTCGACAGCAAAGTTATTGATGGCCGAGAAATTGAACGGCCTTTCGTAGCGCAGAACGCGGACCCGCGGATCCTGCTTGATGTGCCGGAAATACGCGAGGGCATCCGGATCGGAGCTTTGATTATCGACAACAATGACCTCCAAGTCGGAATAATCGGTCCCGTTCAAAACACCGTCAATGCATACACTGAGCAACTCGACCTTGTCGCGGGTCGGCACGATCAAGCTGACCCTTGGTAGAGGGTCCGGTAGGGCGTAACGCACCCTGTGATAAGCCCCGCTCCGACTTGCCACGACGTCCGCCGCGATGCCGCGCCGGGCCAAATGTTCCTTGATCGCTTGGCGCGCCCGGGCATGCGGATAGGCCTTTTCATCCTGACTTAGCGCGACGGACCCCGGAATCGCCCGCCAATGGTAGAGAACATGGGGGACGTGGTGGATGTGCCCGGGCTCCGTTTGCTCGATGACGCGCAGTGCCAAGTCGTAGTCCTGGCTGCCCTCGAAGCCGATCCGGAAACCCCCGATTCGTTCTACGATCTCGCGCCGATAGACGCCCAGATGGCTAATCATATTTTGAGATAGGGTAAGTTCGGGATTCCAGTCGGACTTGAAGTAAGGCTCGTAACGTTTTCCTTCCGCGTCGACCTTGTCTTCGTCGCTGTAGATCAGAGCGGCATCGGGGTCCTTATTCACGGTTTCGGCGATCATGTAAAGGGCATGCTCGGCCAAGACATCGTCGTGATCGAGCAGGGCCACGAACTGGCCGGTTGCCAGCTCCAAGGCGCTGTTGGAGGCGGCCGAAATATGACCGTTCTCGGTTCGATAGACCACCTTGATGCGGTCGTCCCGAGCCCGGTATTCGTCAAGAACGCCGCGGACCTCGGCGTCGGTCGATGCGTCGTCGGCGATGCACAACTCCCAGTACGGGTAAAGCTGGGAACACACCGACTCGATGGCGGCGCGCAGGAAATGTACCGGGGGATTGTAAACCGGCATCACCACGCAAATGACGGGTGTTTCCGCCATCGCGGCGATGCGACTTCGAATGCCGTCCCTATCCGCCTCGGTCAGTGTGTCATAGCGCTCGATCCAGTGCGCGTACCGGTCTTCATCGTGTTGGGCGCTCTGCCGGCCGAGCAAGGCGCTCTTCACCCCGCCAAGACCCTCCGACCGCAAGACTCCGAGTCCGCGCACAGCAAGGCGCGCGAGATCGAGAGGACTTCCAAGGCTTGGCCGGATTCGGTTCCACCCGAGTCGTACGGCCGCTTCCAGCTTGCCGACTTCGGTAAAGGCCACGTCTGACAGGGGAAGGGCATCGGCAGGGCCCATCGTGTCGACGCACAGCTCATCGACCTGATCGGGTAAGCGCAAGAGCCTGCGGATCGAGCCGTCAGCACTGCTCCGTAAGGGCACGCTGGCTTGGCGGACAAGCTCACGGCCGTCGCGTGCGTAGAGAATTAGATGCGGGATGGGTGCGTTCATGCCGCTCTTGCAGGTCAGCAAAGCCCAGCCTGTCGGATGACGTTCCTGATCAGGCTTTAGGATGAAGCGAGGCGTGTCCTCCAGGCTCTCCGCCTGGTCCACCGCTTCCAGTCGCATATGGATGGGTCGCCGCCGGCGAACAAGAGCCGCCAACCACCGCACCATGGTCTTCGTCTTGCGCAGCGGTGCGGTGAGCCGCCATGACGTCGACGCATAAACGGCTTCGAGCGCTTGGGCCCTGTGCTCCAGCTCGGTCTGCGAGCGCTCCATATCGTGGGCCAGGCGAAGAATCTTGTCGTCCCGCTCACCGATCAGGGCGTCTCGCTTGGCGATCCGCGCTTCCTGCTCTGCGATCTGCGCCTCTCGATCTGCAATCGCGGCATCTCGCTCACCGACTTGGCGATGAAGTTCGGCAATCTCTGTGTCTCGGTCTGTCACCGCCATCGCATGACGGAGCCTTTCGCTGAATAGAGTCAGAACCTCCTCGGAAACAGGCTGGGATTGGCTCCTGAACAAAATCGCGTGAGCGGTCAAAAAAGACGCGTCGTATAACAGGTCCGGCCAGAAATTGAATTCGGCGAAGAGTTTTAACCAGTAGATGATCGGCTTGACGTTAAAGTGGGTGGGCTCGTCAAAATCCTTCGGTGTGGACGAAAACAAAATGACGTCCGTTGCAGACGTCAACCGTTCGACAGCCTTCCGCGCCTGATCTTCCGGCATATGCTCAAGCACTTCGATACAGGTAATAAGGTCATAGACACCGTTGATGGGCTCGGTCAAGGAACCGACCGAGCAGTAATTCTTCATGTCCGGTCTGACCTTGGAGATCGCATAGGGAGAGATATCAACTCCCCAGGCTTCCACACCGCGGTCCCATAGGGATTCGACCAGAAAACCCCATGCGCAGCCGGCATCAAGGACTCGACGGGGTCGCAGGCTACGAACGATTTCGTCTGCTACACCACCACAAAACTTTATCCAATGTTCGTTACGCTCATATGGGATGCCGCATCCGGTGCGATAGTACTCGTCATCATATAAACTTCCCAAATCGTCAAAGTCGTTTAACTGTCCTTGTTCGATTTGATCCCTCATTGGTCTTTTTCTTTTGCGCGTTCCGCGCAAGTCGGTTTGCCGCGATGGACGGTGGTCAATTTCCGATGAAGAGGGCGGTTTCGGGTGTCCCGCCGACCCAGCTTCACCGTGGGGACGAGAGACCCCGGCTTGCGATCTAGTGCGTTTGGGCATACTGCTCGAGGACCTCGTCGACCGCGCCAAAAGCTGCAACGCCGCCTCTATGCATCAGCACCGCCTTGTTGCAAACCTGCCGAATCAGGTCATTTGAGTGCGACGCCAGGGCCATGATCCGCGATCGGCCGACGAAATCTTCCAGCCGCGACCGGGCCTTTTCCAGGAACCGCGCGTCACCGACGCCGATCCACTCGTCCAGCAGCAGGATCTCGGGCTCAACCGAGGTGCAGACCGCAAACGCAAGGCGCAACAACATGCCGCTGGAATAGGTTCGCACCGGCATCGCGAGATAGTCCCCGAGTTCGGTGAACTCGGCTATTTTGTCAACCCTGCTGTCGATCTGGGACCGGCTGAGCCCGAGCAACATCCCCCGCAGGATTATGTTCTCGTAACCCGTACCCTCCGCATCCATGCCGAGGGCCACATCGAACAGGGCAGCGACTTGGCCATCGCGGGCAACACGTCCGCTTGACGGTTCGTAAACGCCGGACAGAACCCGCAAAAGCGTCGTCTTGCCGGCGCCGTTGAGCCCGACGACACCCACCCGGTCGCCATCCTCCAGGCGGAACGAAACATTGTGCAGGGCCTGAACGCAGATGCGGTCGCCGGCATCGCGGCCGATCCGCCCGCCGCTCCCTAGGTGGAGTAGGCGCTTCTTGAGCGAACGGCTGGCACCGCTGTAAAGCGGAAAGTCAACCGAAACGCCGTCGAGCTGAATAAACGCCATTGCGTCCCCTTACACCCAGTAAGCAATCCGGCTGCGGAAGCGGCAGAAGAACAGAAAGGTCACCAACCATCCCACTCCCGTCGCCCCTAGGGCCACGGCCCACGACAGGGCACCGGGCTCGGTACCGAGCAGCGGCGCCCGGATCAGCTCGACATGCAGCGGCGCCCGGATCAGCTCGACATAATGATAGAATGGGTTGATTTGGACGAATCCGGCACGGTTCGCCAGCAGCTCAGGCTTCCAAATGATCGGCGTCAGAAAGAACGCCACCTGCATCAGGCTGGCCACAATCTGTGGCACGTCGCGGAACCGCGCACAGATCATTCCCAAAAGCAGGCTCACCCACCCCCCCGTAGCACAGATCAGGACGAGTCCGGGGACGAGCAGTAGCCCGGCCCAACCCGGCCAAATGCCGAAGACTACCGCAACGACAACGAACACCGCGAAGTTGTGGCCAAGGATTATCAAGTTCCGCCAGATCAGCCGGTAGACGAACGTTGAGAACGGTAGCCTGATCTGTCGGATGAAGTTTTCCGACTCGATAAACGCGACACAGCCGTCGTTGACGGTGCCGGAAATGAACCCCCATGCAATAAACCCGAGGCAGAGAAAGGGAAGATAATCGGCAACGGCGAGGCCAAACAGCGCCCCGTACAGCACGCCGAGGGCGCCGACCATCACCCCCATGCTCAGCGTCAACCAGAACGGTCCGAGCAGCGACCGGCGGTAGCGCTGCTTGATGTCCTGCCAGCCAAGCAACGCCCACAGGTTCCAGCGGGCGAGCCCCACCCACAAATCGCGAACGGCCAGAACCCGCGGGGCCGTGGCCTCGCTGTCTTCCGTGGGCCGCGCGGCGCGGCGGGTCGAGCCGACCTGCGCCCGTGCCGCCGACCAGGTCAAGGAAGCAGGCACCTCTCCCTCTTCATTGCTCATGACGGCGCCTTTCGCATTCGAGCGCCCGACGAGATTTTCCGGGAAATGCATTGCAAGGCGCACATTATACGCGGTCAGGAGACCCGGCAACAGGAATGCGACACGACCCACCTCGGCGGCGGCCTTTGCCCAGGCCGGCATCCGGCGCGGTTTCGTCCAGGATAGCCATCCGCTCTCCGTCGAGGAAGCCCCGTCCGCGGCTCCCTCTTCCAGACGCCGCCCTCCGCGCAGGACAAATCCGTGCAGGTCGTCGCCGGGGCGATTTTCGACGTCGCCATCGATATCAGAGACGGTTCGCCAGCCTATGGCCACCATGTCTCGGCCGTCAACGGAGCGCGAAACCAGAACCTGCTGCAGGCCTGTCTCACCCACGGCATGCGCGCCTTGGTGTCTAACCATTTTTATGAGCCCGACAAGGGCCTTCTCTGGAACGATCCTGCGCTCGGCATCGACTGGCCGATTTCAGTGTCCGGTGCGCTCCTCCCGACGAAGGACCGGAACCACCCGCGACGCGCCGACCTGCCGGCCCATTTCACTCATCGCGGCTAACCACATGTTTCCCCCGGCACATCCGCAGTGGCGATCACACCCAAAGCATTCGGGATAGCGTTTCGCCGTCGTCAAAGGTATTAAGAGCCTATCCGAATAACCCTGCCGAGCGGAAGCAGATGATGGCGAAAGCCAAGTGGAGCATGGCAAGGTAGTTCTCGGCTTTCTTTTCCCAGCGAATGAGCAGACGGCGGAAGCGGTTGAGCCAACTGTGGGTGCGTTCCACGACCCAGCGCCGCGCCTTGATGCCGTTTTCGCTGATGTCCTTCGCTTCCTCGCCACGGCTTCGGATGTGAGGGGTGAAGCCGAGCTCCCGGAGAAAGGCGCGCACCGGATCGGCGTCGTAGGCCTTGTCCATGCACATCCCCTGCGGGTGTTCTTCCTCGGCGGCGGGGCGGTCGATAGGGATGGAGGCGATAGTCGCCTCGACCAGGGTCACGTCGTGGCGGTTGGCGCCGGCGACGGCAATACCCAACGGCATGCCGGCGGCTTCGGTCAGAAGGCTGCGCTTGACGCCCTGTTTGCCTCTATCCGTTGGATTTCTCCCGCTTTTTTTTCCCTCCGAGGGGGGCCTTGGTGGTCGCGCCGTCCATCGCCAGCCACGACCAGTCGATCCCCTTCGCGGTGTCGTATTCCTCCAGGCCCAAGGCCCACAAGCGCTCGAACAGACCCGCCCGCCGCCATTCCTGGAAGCGGTCGTGCGCCGTCGAGCCCGAGCAAATCCCGGTGGCGTCCAATGCCTTCCACTGGCAGCCCGTTCGAAGAACGAAGAAAATCCCGTTCATCACTTGATAGTCCGCAACGCGCGGCCGACCGCCCCCGAAACGGTGCCTCTTCCTCGGTGGCGGGATCAAGGGCGCGACACGCAGCCATAGCTCATAAGGTATCCGCCAGCCGTCCATCAAACCCTCCCATGATAACGGTCCACAAAACCTCGTGGGAAGGATCAATCAAATTGGTAAATAAAGGGTTATTCGGATAGGCTCTAAGACCTCTGCCCATGGGGACCAGAAAAAGGGAAGGCCATGAAAATTCTCGTGACCGGGGGCGCCGGCTTCATTGGCTCGGCGCTTGTGCGTTTCCTAATCGAGGAAACCGACGCTGTGGTTGTCAATGTCGACGCGCTGACCTATGCCGCGGCTCCTGGGGCCCTGGCCGCGGTGGAGGGCGACCGCCGGTACCGGTTGGAAAAAGCCAACATCTGTGACGGTTCCGCCCTGCGGCGGATATTCACCGCTCACGCGCCCGACGCCGTCGTGCACCTTGCGGCGGAGTCCCACGTCGACCGCTCGATCGACGGCCCGGCCGCCTTCGTCCAGACAAACGTTTTAGGTACCTGCACGCTGCTCGAGGCGGCGCTTGAGTAACCGCTGAGAAACCCGTCCTGAACGCGCTCTTTGTACTGGACTTCTGCGCGCAAGAGAGCGGTACTGTCGTCAGGTCGAGGGACGGCAAGGCCTCCGCCCTCCACCCGCCCCCGGCGATGCGCCTTCCGGGGCTTGGGGTGGTGGGAGGCCGCGCAAGGGGCGCGGCCAGGGACGGAGGACCACCCTATGACCAAGCGAACCCCGAACAAAACGCGACCGCGCACCCGTGCGAAGAAGAAGAGCGCCGCCGCCAGCGCTCGGAAACCGGATACTGCCCAATGCCCCGGCGGTAAGCTCGGCCTGATCCTGGACCGGCTCGGACGAAAAACGGGCGCGACGGTCGACGAACTTGTTGATGCGACGGGCTGGCAGAAACATTCGGTGCACGGTGCGCTGAGCCGGCTCCGGACTCATGGCTTCGCCATCCGGCTGGAAGCGAAGGAGGGCCGGAAGGCCTATCGGCTCGCACAGGCGGAGGGGTGAGTCATGTTGGACACGGGGAGTCACCCCATACGAGATTCGGCAGGCGCAGACGGCGGACGCAGTGACGTCAGCTCTGAAGACGCAGTGGCTGCCAGGCTTCAGGCGCTCGCGGAGATGGACTACGACGCGCTGCGCGATGAATGGCGGCGGCTCTATCGCGCCCACCCGCCGAAGCGGGTGGCGCGGGACCTGCTTCAGCTCGGCGTCGCCTGGAGGATCCAGGAGAAGGCTAATGGTGGCCTCAGCGCAGCGCTGAAGCGGCGGCTCGCCGATCTGGCGAAGACAATGGAGCAGGACGGCGACATTGCCCGGAACCGCGTCGCGCGCCTCAAGCCTGGCGCAAAGCTGATCCGCGAATGGCGGGGCGAGACCCACACGGTGGCCGTCCTTGAAGACGGCTTCGAATGGCAGGGCAAACGATGGCGGTCACTGTCGGTAATCGCACGCGAGATCACCGGATCCCACTGGTCTGGCCCGCGCTTCTTTGGTCTGAACGGGAAAGCGGAGGCAGGCGTCGCGATCAGGGAGGCGGGCAATGCGTAAATCCACGACTCGCAAGGGGATGAACGGCAAAGCATTGATCCGCTGTGCCATCTATACCCGGAAGTCATCGGAGGAAGGCCTCGAGCAGGACTTCAACTCGCTCGATGCTCAGCGGGAATCCTGCGAAGCCTTTATCCTCAGTCAGAAGCACGAGGGCTGGGTCGCGTTGACGGAGATGTACGATGACGGCGGCATCTCAGGCGGAACCCTTGAGAGACCCGCCCTGAAACGGATTCTTGCGGACATCGAGGCCCATCGGATCGATACCGTGGTCGTCTACAAGGTTGATCGGCTGACACGGTCGCTCGGTGACTTCGCCAAGATCGTGGAAATCTTCGACAAATGGAACGTGTCCTTCGTCTCGGTGACCCAGCAGTTCAACACCACGACGTCGATGGGGCGGCTGACCCTCAACATGCTGCTCTCCTTCGCCCAGTTCGAGCGCGAGGTTACTGGCGAGCGCATCCGCGACAAGATCGCGGCTTCGAAAAAGAAAGGCATGTGGATGGGCGGCAACGTGCCCCTCGGCTATGTGGTGAAGGACAGGAAACTTCTGATCGACGAGGCGGAGGCCAAGACGGTCCGACATATCTACCGGCGATACGCTGCGCTCGGCTCGGTCTGGGCCCTCAAGGAGGAGCTTGACTGCGATGGCATCGTCAGCAAGGTGCGGGTCGACAGGTACGGGCGTGCGACCGGCGGCAAGCCGCTTGCCCGTGGCGCGCTCTATTTGATGCTGCAGAACTGCATCTACCGTGGCCGGATCGTCCACAAGGACAAGCACTATCCGGGCGAGCATGAGGCGATCGTCGACGAGGCGCTATGGAACGAAGTACAGCGGAAACTTGCCGCCAACCGCATCTACCGCGAGACCGGCGCCCGGGCCGGGGAGCCAAGCCTCCTAGCGGGCCTGATCTACGACGATGCCGGCGAGCGCATGACGCCGAGCCATGCCAACAAGAAGGGTACGCGTTATCGCTACTATGTCTCGAAAGCCCTCGTCCGGGGCAGCCGGCGGGGCGCGCCACGTGGCCGACGGGTTCCAGCAGGCGACCTGGAAGCCCTCGTTGAGGACCGGCTGAGGCGGTTCCTGGAAGACGAGGCAGAGGTCTTCGCCGCGCTCGATTCTCCGGTCACCGACGTGAGCGACTGCAGGGACGTAGTCGCGCGGGCGGCCGACCTCGCTGGGCGCTGGCCGGACCTGGCGCCGGCTACGAAGCGCCAGATCGTTATACACCTCGTCGACCGCATCGACATCAAGCGCGAGACGTTGGAGATCCGGATCCTGCCCGGGCGGCTGCCCGCTGTCCTATGTGGCGAAGACGATCCGGAGAGCATCGAACAGGCGGCGCCGGATGACGGGTCGACGATCACAGTCACGGTTCCGGCAAAGCTGAAACGCGCCGGAATGGAAACCAGGTTTCTGATCGACGGCGCGGGCGGCGGTTCACGACGGGAGCCGGACCGTAGCCTGCTGAGGCTTCTGAGCCAGGCGCATCGCTTCCACGAGATGGTAATGCGCAACCGCGGAAAGACGATCTCCGAACTTGCCGAGGAGGCAGGCGTCGGTGGGTCCTACTTCACCCGAATCCTGCGGCTCAGCTTCCTCGCGCCGGACGTCGTCAAAACCATCCTCCGCGACCGCCATCCGATCGAACTGACCGCGAAGAAGCTTGCGAGCGACACCCGCCTCCCCATCGTCTGGGAGGAGCAGCGCGCCCGGCTCGGGATCGCCTAAACCACGGCATCGATTGCTGTCCCACCGCCGTCCCTCGTCGATCAGGCCTGGGGCGGCGCCCTTTCCCGCATGAAACCGACCCAAATTGAAGTCGACGGCGTCATACCATCGCGTGTTTAGCCGTACCACCAAAACCGGCGTAAGAGACTTTTGCGATATGAGCCGCCCGTTTGCGGCACCTGACCGGTCTCAGCAGGCCACGACGGCAGGGCGCATCAGGCGTAAGCCCCGGAAGTTCCGGGACAAGTTCGAATCCATGCTGCGTCCTGAAAAACACTTATATAACAACGACTTAAGTGTGGCGGAGGG
>JASJYE010000311.1 GCA_030123645.1 Candidatus Hydrogenedentota bacterium
TTCGCTCGCAATGACACGGTGGGGTGATTCATTCCGGTGAGCTATTCGGGCTAACTCGCAATGACAGGTGTGGGTATTTGCTGATTTCGACACGATAATGTGCGTAACTTCTTAACGAACCTGAGAATTAGGGAGCTAGAGCGTTTCGAGCCGCCGGCTTGACGGGCGATCAGTCATGGGGCGGGTGTTCAGTGCGTCATCGCGTAGACGACAATATTGATGCCGAGCGGGTAGGATTTCTTGACGGAGAATTCCCGGAAGTACTCTTCGTTTTCGCGTTCCTGCTCCCATCCGTCTGCGAGGTCCGTGTTGTGAGACATGATGACCATAAGGCGCCCGTTCTTGTCCCAGATGCCGCGCAGATGCGGCTCGCGCGTCGCGGCACCGCGTTCGGAGGTGGTCCCGTTGCGCGTGCCGCTCCAATATTGGATAGAGGGCACCTGCGGGACCTCCTTCACGTCGAAGACGATGTGAAAGATGTCGTGGCTCAGGGGGATGTCGCGGATGGGGTATTCCTCGGGTGGGAGGACCTGTCCGATTACATAGCTCCACCAGTCCCATGCATCGTCCCCCCAGAAATCGTCGGCGTGCAAGAAGCCGCCCCGCAGAAGGTATTCGCGCAGGTTCGTAATCTCTTTCTCGCTGAAGTCGGTGGTCCCGACGTCGGACATAAAAAGGATGGGATAGTTGAACACGGCCGGATCGGTCAGGCGAATCACTTCCTGGCGCGGTTCGCCGTTTTCTTGGCGGTTGATCTCGATCGTGGTCAGCTCCGCAAGGCGGATCATGAAGTTTTCGCCGGACTTCGGATAGTCCGTCCCCCAGCCGAGGCCGAGGGGTTCGTAGCGGCCGTTGTTGCTGTAAATGACCGTACAAAAGGTGAATTTCCGGCCGGGGAAATCTTTGAGCTTGGGCCGCGGAGGTTCTTGCCAACGGCTATCCCAGCCGCTCGAGATGCCCCAGCCGCCCCGGCGCTGGGCCGCGGCGGGTTGTGAAGCTGCGAGCATGATCGCGCATAGCAGCCCCACGCAGAAGAAGGATCGTACCGTTTCTCTCGAGCAGCCCATGCTATACCTGACTCATTGGTTGATTCGCATCGTGGACGCCACGGTCAGCCCCTTGGCCGTCTCCTAGAAGGATACACGCTTTTCACTAGAGATTTCGCCCTGGCTCATTACGCTCGATGGACCCCGAAGCTCCGCTTGACGGTGGCAGCGCGAATCGAACTTGGATGGGGAGACCTGCGAGTGTGGCCGCGCGCCCGAACCCACGGGCGGATCCGGGGTCTAAGTGTATGTGGCCAGCAAGCATTTTGGAGTAAACTGGCCGAAAGGAGTGTAGGTAATGCGAAATGTGATTTTCTCTCTCACGCTAAGTTTGGCGGCCTTTTGGGTTGCGGCGCAGGAGCCGGAGTTTGAGACAACGGTTTCGGACCAGGTGGATGTGGCTATCACGGCGTACAACAACGGCTTGGCCCTGGTGCGAGACACGAGGACCTTGCGGCTGCCGAGCGGGGAGGTCCTGCTCAGGTTTTCCGATGTGGCGCAGCAGATTCGACCGGAGACGGTCAGTCTGCGCTCGCTGTCGGTGCCCGGATCGATTGGGATCATCGAGCAAAATTATGAGTACGACCTGCTCAGTCCGGCGAAACTCATGGAGAAGTATGTAGGACGCAAGGTTCGTCTGGTCAATTTTCATGAGCAGCTCGGCTTCGAGTCGGTCGAGGCGCAGTTGCTCAGCGTGAACCAGGGGCCTGTCTACAAAATCGGCGGCGAGATCTTTCTGGGACATCCGGGTTATGTGGTGCTGCCGGAACTTCCCGGCGACCTGATCGCGAAGCCCTCGCTGGTGTGGCATTTGGAAAATACCGCGGAGGAACAGCGCCTCGAAGCGACCTACTTGACGGGCGGCGTTTCTTGGAAGGCGGACTATGTCGTGACGCTTGCCAAGGATGACGCTTCGCTCGATCTCGCGGGGTGGGTGACCATGAATAACCAGTCCGGGACGACCTACGTGAACGCGAAGTTGAAACTCGTTGCGGGCGACGTGAACGTTGTGTCGAGATCCGAGGTGCCCATGGCCAGGCGGCTTGGTGCGGTGGACGCTATGTATCTTTTTGCAATGCCGGTAGAGGAGAGCTTCGCGGAATATCACCTGTATACGATGCCGAGGCGCACGACGATTAAGCAGAACCAGTCGAAGCAACTCGCTTTGCTCCAGAGCGAGGGCATACGATCTACGAAGAAATACGAGTATCGCGGCCAGACGCATTTCTACAGCCAGCCGATGCCGCCGATGATCGGCGAGCATGTTTCGGTCTTTCTGCTCTTCGAGAACAGCGAAGAAAACGCGCTCGGCATGCCGCTGCCGGCGGGGGTGATGCGCGTGTATCAGGAGGACTCGGAGGGTGCGCTCCAGTTTGCAGGCGAGGACCGCATCGGGCACACGCCCAAGGACGAGACGGTCACTTTGCGCATGGGCAGCGCGTTTGACGTTATCGGCGAGCGCATCCAGACGGATTACCGCCGAATCGCGAGCAATGTGCATGAGTGCAGCTTCGAGATTGTCTTGCGCAATCACAAGGAGGAGGATATCGTAGTGGATGTCGTGGAGCCGATGCCGGGCGACTGGGAAATATTACGCAGCTCACTCGAATTCGAAAAAGTGGACGCCGGGTCGGCGGTATTTCATGTGGCAGTTCCCAAAGACGGCGAAACGCGGCTGACCTATCGCGTCCTTGTGACGTATTAGCCGGCCGGAAAGGAGAGATTTCATGCTTCGTGCAATGTGGGTGACGATGGCGGTGGTAGTGGCGTGCTCGGCGCAGGCGCAGACGCCGCGAGAGCAACTGGGCGCAGAGGCTGGGACGCTGAAGTTGAACGATCCCCTGCAAGGGAAGCTCCCGGCCACACAGACCAGCTCGGACGACCAAACGGACGTTGCCGTGACGGTGTACAACAACAACCTGGCGCTCGTGCGCGACCGCAGGCAGGTCGTGCTTTTCCCGGGCGAGATCTCGCTGACCTTTATGGACGTGGCGCAGCAAATCCGGCCGGAAACGGTGAGCCTGCGTTCGGTCTCCGACCCGGGCTCGATCCGCATCCTCGAGCAGAACTACGAGTACGACCTGATGAGCCCGGCGAAACTTATGGAGAAATACGTGGGTAAGCGGGTGCGGCTCGTGAACTTCAGCTCCGAGATCGGATTTACGGAGGTAGAAGGCGTGTTACTCAGTAACAATCAGGGCCCGATTTACAAGGTAGGGGACGAGATCTTTCTGGGGCATCCCGGCACGGTTGTGCTTCCTGAAATCCCGGAAAACCTGATCGCCAAGCCGTCGTTGGTCTGGCTTTTAGACAATAGGGGTACGGACCAGGAGATTGAAATCACCTACCTGACCGGCGGGATTTCCTGGAAGGCCGATTATGTCCTCCGGATGAGCAAGGACGAGACCCAGATGGACCTCGATGCCTGGGTAACGCTGAACAACAACTCGGGCGCGCCGTATATCAACGCGCAACTCAAGCTCGTGGCAGGCGACGTGAACATCGCGCGGCCCGAGGTCAAAATAAGCAGGGCAAAGATGGCTGTCCGGGGCGCGCCCATGCAGGAAATGCGCGAAGAGGCCTTCGCGGAGTATCACCTGTATACGCTTCCGCGGCGGACGACGATTAAGGAGAACCAGTCCAAGCAGGTGAGCCTGTTTAAGGCCGATGGGGTGGGGGTGACGAAACTCTACGAATATCGCGGCTCGGGCCATTATTTCAGCCGGCGCGTGCAGCCCATGG
>JASJYE010000312.1 GCA_030123645.1 Candidatus Hydrogenedentota bacterium
AAAACGACAAGATAAAAGAGAAAAGAAGAGGAATCGATAATTGCGCGGTGGTGGGTGGCGACCCAAAATCAGGCGGTGGCCACGTCGAGAGACTGAACCGCCAAGACCGCCAAAGTCTACATGGGAAATTCCGGAAGATGAGGGATTGCGTCCTTCGCAAATCAATGGATCGTGAAGAATCAATTGGCGGTCCATCCGAGATTCGAACCCGCGTTCCGACCTTAGGGGCAGGAATCGGTTTCGCGGCTTCGAATCCCGTCCCCCGCTAAACAAAGTCCATCTGCGCAGAGTACTTCGGGCAAGTTTCGCGTATTCACGAGGGCTGAACCCAAGGGCTCCACAGAGAAACGCCGATGCGACGTCCTACCTCGAATCGAGCATCTCCATCTGCTGAATTGCTTGAGTTGCCTCGCCTAGGTGGCTTTCATCATCGCTATGAATGGAGTGAAGCCGTGTGAACACTTCCCGCTCTATTATCTGCGAATGACAACCTTGAGGAAGGCCCCTAAACGCCTTTTCACAGACATTACCAATCCCGCGCCCAGTTCACTTGTCGGTGCGATTCAACCTGATCTTGAAGTTGCTCTCGGGTTTTGCTTAAATCTCTTAATCTCATTCAAATCATCACAGTCGCGCATTCGCACCTATAACCGCCTACCCTCGGGCTAACGCTCGCACGTGGTTGCGAAGGCATCAAAGATGGCACACGACGTCAGAGACCGAATTTTTGAGACGCTTTCAGGGCAACGCTTTACCGCCGCGCTCGTGGCGGCCGAGGACGGTATCGTGGCGGGAGTATCCGGTGCACTGTCCGAAGCGATGGCCGTTGGCTGCACGGCGCGCGCCGTGGTAGTGGATGGCCAATTCGTGGAGGCCGGCGCCAAGCTCGTCGAGCTGATTGGATCGCCTAAAGAGTTGGCGATGGCCGAGGAGTGCGTGATCGGCGCGCTGGCTAAGCCATCCGGAATCGCAACGGCTACGAGAAAACTGGTCGATGCCGCGGGGCCACACCTGCAAATCGTCGGCGGTGGGTGGAAAAAGATGCCAGCCCAGTTAAGGGAGATGGTCAGGCACGCGGCGGCAGTAGGGGGCGCCCATCCTGCGATTGATGAAGCGCCGTTCCTCTACCTGGACAAGAATTACGTTCGGATGTTCCGGGGCGTCGCGGCCACGCTGAAGGCCGTCGAGGCCATCACCGGATATCGGAAGGTCATTCAACTCGGAGTTAACGGCTTCTCGCTCGAAGAGGACACGAGGACAGCCCTCAAGTACGGGGCGTCGACGATTTTCGTGGACACCGGTGATCCCGGCGACTTGATCAGCGTAATCGACACCCTGGAGAGTCTATCCGCGCGTCGCCGGGTGAGGGTCGCGTTTGGGGGCGGGATACAGCTCGAGCACATAGACGATCTCGTGCGGCTTGGTGTCGATGCATTGTGCATCGGACGGGCGATAGTGGACGCGCCCCTGCTCGACATGCGAATGGAGATAGGGAATCCGGAACCAGCGCTTCTTTCCAAACCCGGCGGGAATAGAATTTCGAAATCCAGTACGGAATGGTAGCGGATCATTGGCCTAAACCTCATAGCCGGGTCGATTTGTTTGGACTGCGAACATCTTAGCTTGTTTCCGAATAGGAGGTAGGTTATGCCGAAGCGCGTGAGAATGCTCGCCGAGATTATCGGCGGCAAATGTACGGGATGCCGCCTGTGCGAGCAGGTATGCCCGACGGTCGCTATCACCATGCGAAAGCGGAGGCCTGAGGAAATCGGCCCGGGCAAGCTGATCGCGGTCATGCAGGACGCCGAGTGCTACAACGCACAGGCCTGCTTAGAGATTTGTCCAGACGAGGCCATCGTCATGCATGAGTTGGAAGAGCCCTTCGACGTGGGTGTGGACATGGATGCGGTGGATATGGATGCGGTGAACGATCTCTGTGCAAAGGCCGGCTATCCTGCTGGACGTGAAATCTGTTATTGCACCACGACGAAGTCGGGGGAAATCGCCGCGGCGATTCTCGCGGGGGCCGACAGTCCCGAAAAGGTGTCGCTGATGACCGGCGCTCGAACGGGTTGTTTGGAACTCTGCCATCAGCCCATCCTTCAGCTGCTCCACGCGGCGGGCCATACGGAAATGAAGCGAAACCCCAAAACAGGCTTTCAGTGGTACGGTCGCTCTGCGTTCTTGTCGGACCACGTGCAAGCCGATGGGACATTGCCGAAAGAAATTATCGAACATTTTGACGTTTATCAGCCCCAACGCGAACTTTTGGACATGGCGCGGGCGAGCCAAGCGAGGAGTAAATAGCCATGGCGACGAATACTGCAAGCCTGTTTCTTCGGGACCTAGCTCCGCCGCCGCTCAAGCCGGTGTGGAACGGCAACCGCCCCGATCAGTTGATTACGGAGCGCGCGGCCGATCTGCCGGGTGTCGTGGCTTTGCCGGTACGGGAACTCGTTCCGCATCTGCCTGAGCCGATCTGGTCTCAAGACGCGGCCTTTGGTCCGACGGACCCGCAGGTGCTCCGCGAACAAACTCGAATTGTGCTGCAGGGCATGGACTGGTCGAAGATCGAGAAGGGAAAGGTCGTCCACCTTCTCGCCAACCCGCATGGCTTTTCGTATTCGGGCGAAGGGTATGTAGTGATGCTGGAGGAAATTGCGGCCCATTTGCGTAAGGCGCGCAGTGCCAAGGTAAAACTGCGCATCGCCGAATCCATGGGGCATGTGGACAACCCGAACTGGGTCAAGTTTTACCGCCTAAGGGATCGTTTCGAAGACGTCGAGGAAGTCCCGCAAATCGGTCCGGGAACGAAGATCGACACTCGGCTGGGCGATATGTACGTCACGAAGCTCCTGTTTACCGCGCCGTATTTCGTTCACACCCACGTCACGGATCCGCGGGAGGCCTATCTCCATCGTATGGTGGATCGCCTGTATAAGCCCTTCGGAATGGGTTACGCTCGGCTGGAAACCCGGTCGGCCTATCATTTCGGCTTCGGTCCGCGGACGGGGCAGATGGTTGCGCGCGCAATGTTCGAAAGCGCCTTCATTCAGGAGCGTTACACGGGCACGGTGGTTCTGAACACGACGGCGGAGGGGGTAGCCGGGGTCGAAGGCGATAACGACCTCGGCGCACTCGACCGGCGGCTGGCGGTGGGGGTCCTGCGCAATTACGGGACGCTCATGCGGCTACTTGGCGAAATTGAGGAAGTCATCCCCATATTCGATGGCCACGGCTGCTCGGTCTACACTTACGGGGGCGGCCTTACGTTCAGCAACCTGCTTTACGCCGACACGGATTTTTTCGATTTGGACAACCTCGCGCTGAGCGCGCACGGCGTGAAGAATGCGGAACCGGGCATGTACATGGGCAACGGCGATGCCATCAAGGCCATCGTCATCAACTACATGGCTGGCGGCGTCCCCTGCCACGGGACTCTGAAGCATTTCCCATTGCACGTTGCCAGCCAGCAGGCCTTCAAGTGGATGATCAACGAACCCTCCAACTGCTACCTCGAGAATCTGGCGACCGTGCACGAGAATCTGCGTGATGCCGTTCAGGCCGCGCGCGCGGAAACGGGCTGCGAAGAGCTGATGGTCTTCGACTACACGCCCGGCGCATTCCGTGTAACCGAAGGTCTGGCAGAACATCTACTCGAGCGCGCGCCGGCCGTAGTCGAGAACGTCGAGAAAAACCTGCTTCCCAAGTGGATGGCGCAGCGCAAGCTGGTATAGAGGGACTGACGCAAGCGAAGCGAGGCACGAGCGAAGACGTGTCTGTCCCT
>JASJYE010000313.1 GCA_030123645.1 Candidatus Hydrogenedentota bacterium
CGCTTAAAGAGCCGGAACCACCGGTTGGGTAATTGCCACGCTTCGCTCGCAATGATAAGGTGGGGTGATTCATTCCGGTGAGCTATCCGGGCTAAGCACGATGAGTTGGTGGCGAAGCGCGATGTTCTCAGGGGTCAAGTGCGCGACGGTATTGAGCCTTCGGGCGGCCCAAGGAAGGCGGTTTCGGACAATTCCAAACATCAATGAAGCTTAGACAGCCGAAGCTGTAAGTTCTATGATGTCAATGTGGACGAATGTTTGCGAGGGACACTCACCCGAATCAGTCGATAGGTCCTTCGACCCACAAGGTGGGAGTTTTTCTCCGGACCTTTATTATTTCTGCCAAAATACTAATGGCGATCTCGGGAACGGTCTCGGCCCCGATGGATATCCCAATAGGGCAATGCACTTCATCGAGCCCACTCTGCGTCAGTCCACGCGCCACGATGTCATCGAAAATGACCTGTCGCTTTCGTTTGCTGCCCAACAGGCCAATGTAGTTCACAGGACGGTCGATGACGGCCTCAAGTGCACGCTGGTCGTTCTTGTGTCCTCGGGTAACAATCACGACATAGGCAGCGGAATCCAACGCAAAATCTTCAAGACAGGCATCGATGTCACCCACGCGGATTTCGACCTTGGGGGGAAATCGCTCGGGCGTAGCGAATTCTTTCCGGTCGTCGATGATCACAACGTGAAAATCCAAGTCGACGGCACATCTGGCTAGGGCCTGCCCGATGTGACCCGCGCCCGCAACGACGAGCGTGGGCGTAGGCGCTACATGAATGCGATATTCCACTGTGCTGTCATCTTTCTCGGCGATGATGGGATACCACGCCTTTTCGCGGTCTCGGATGGACTCCAGGGCAAGGCGATACGGTTCAAGATCAGTGGATTGCGCGATGGTCATCGCGGCAATGTCCATGCGCCCGCCACAGACGAGCCCGTCATCCCACCCCCACGTGTGATTGAGGTTGAACTCCATATACGCTGAGCCGCCTACGGGCATGATATCCCGATGCACACGCAGGATGACCTCGGCCTCGACGCATCCTCCCCCCAAGGTGCCGAAGATCGAGCGATCCTCTCTGACCAACAAGGCGGCGCCGGGGCGCCGGGGCGTCGAGCCCACATTGTGCACAACAGCGCACAGGGCACATCGGCGCCCCGCGCTGGTTTCACTGAGAAGCTCTTCGAGCAGAAGCCCGGATTCACTCATGTTCGATACCTCACGCCTTTTGCCTCTCTGCAGACCATCTTTCAAGGGCAAATGGAGTTTTGACTGGGGGGTGCGAAAATATCTCCACGATGATTCTATTATGTTTTTGGGAGTGGTATCAACTGAGTAAATGAGAAACGGGTCGACGGGTCAAGGTAAAGCAACGAGTAATTCATGAGCCACCCGAGACGAAAAACTCGCCTCGGACGCAATCCTCGCAGATTATGATTGCCTGCTCGGAAGCGAAGACAGCTCCTACCAACGGATCGCTTAGTGTCTCATCTTTAGGGTACACTGATCGGACGCTCGTTATCCCGGGTATACGCCCATATATGAAACCCGTCCGCACTTCTCTCCTCGCAGCGGCGCATGGCCTCTCATTCGGAGCGCCCCTGCTCTGTTCGCTCGCCGTCCTTGCTCTGGCAGGATGCTCTGAGACTCCCGGCGCCAACGGCTTAAATCCTGGCGATTACCGCATCGCGGCAGGGCCCCGCGCGTCGTACCCGGATCTGCAATCGCTCTCGCGGCCACTGACCTTCGCGGGGGCCGACGATACGCGGCTGTACACGGCGGCCGGGTGGAACGTGCAGGGTGTCGCCTTTCGCGGGGAGCTGATGAGCGCCCCTGTGCGTGTCGGGACGTCGACGACTCTCTCCTTCATGCCCTTCGCCGTTTCGCAGCGGGAGGGCCCAATGGAACTCCGGCTCGAAGCGGTGACCCAGCAAGGGACCCACGTGCTTTACCGATCACGCTTCGGGAAGCGTCAAAAGGGTCCGCTTGACGAAGAGGGGATCGTCAATCTTGACCTCTCCTCGATGGCCAACGAGACCATCACGCTGCGCTGGCTGATTGACACCGACCGGCCCGGGGATTCCGGTGCGCAAGTCATAATCGGATTCGCACGCCTTTTACACACCGGGCCGGGGCCCGCGCTCCCCAATCTCATCGTCATCTGCTCCGACACGCACCGGGCCGACTACAGCGTGGGCAAGCACATGCCGCATCTTACCCGCTTTGCCGGCGACTCAGTTGTATTCGACAACGCAATCGCGAACGCCTCCTGGACGATTCCCTCTGTCGTTTCCTTCTTAACGGGCCTGGAACCCTACCGCCACGGGACTGGATGGCGAGTGGAACCCAATCGCGAATTGACGAAACGGCCCATAAACCAGATCGATGCCCGGGACTCTGCGATTATTTCCGGTAAAGAGAACTACAATGTCGTCTTGTTCAACGACCAGCTGACGACGCTGCAGGAGGTCTTGGAGCGCCGCGGCTACTTGGCCTCCGCGTGGGTCGAGAATGGCTGGGTTGAAATTTGTGGAGTTCTCGCGGACGGGTTTTCGCAATTTGTCACGCAAGGCTCATTGAAGACCTTGGCCGATCGTGACGTGAAAGATCGGGGCGGGCGCATGCTCGAGGAACATGCGCAGGCTTTCCTCCGAACGAGACCGCCGGGCGCTCCGTTTTTCCTCTACTTGCATTCGATGCACGTGCACGATTACGTGAGGGAACCTGAGAATGTAGAGGCGAATGGCGGAGACCTCTCGCGCGCGATCGGCAACCCCGCCAATCGGGCGAAAACGCTTAGGCCGGAGGCGTACGCAGCGCTTTACGCCAAGCGAGTACACGAGTTCGACACGCAGCTCGGGGCCTTGTTTGAAATCCTGCGCGAGGAAGGCGTGTACGAGGAGTCGATGATTGTTTTCTACTCCGACCATGGCGAACAGCTCATGGATTGCGACGACAACGTCGGCCACGGCAATGCACTCACGGAAACACTGCTGCAAGTCCCCCTGATCATCAAGATGCCTGCCTCGAGCGGCGTCGCGAACACCCGGATTGCGGACACCGTACAATTGATTGACGTGTTTCCGACGGTGCTTGACTTGCTTGAGCGCTACGGCGCGGCCACCGCGGCGGATGGGGGGAACGGCCGAACGCTGCTGCCTCGAATGCTGGAGGGGACGCCCCTTGAGCCCGTGCTCATCCACAGTGGCATTCAATACTTCGGGGATGAGATGGTCGCCCTGCGCGATGCAACCGTGAAGCTCATCTCCAATCTGACGACAGGGGAAAGCCATACCGTCGAATGGACGGTGACGAAGGGATGCGAGGGATTCGAGACAATGCCGAACGACGCCGCGGCGCTTGAGGTCTTGAATCAACGTCTCGATGCGGACGTCGAATACCTGCTCAACATCACGCTGAGAGGAGACCTCAGCTTCCTGGATCAGCTGAGCGAAGAGCAGCGAGAACAACTAAAAGCGATAGGGTATCTCGACTAGGAGCCCGCGAAGGCCGTCCGGGATGTTCAATCCCTCTCGGCTGCCGCTTCAAACCCGATTGGCAGGCACAAGCGATAGCGCGCCGCATACTCGTGGTGTACTTTTGCTAGTTCCTGTTGCGGAAAGCTGAAAGGAGGAGAAGACCCTCCCTCCGATCATTCCCGCGAAGGCGGGAATCTCAGCACGAATTCGCGGTCGCCGGGCACTTCTTGAGATTTCCGCCTCCGCGGGAACGGCATGAATAGTATGTTTCCGCAACAGAAACTCGCTAG
>JASJYE010000314.1 GCA_030123645.1 Candidatus Hydrogenedentota bacterium
TGACAAAGAAGAGGAAGCCGCCGGCAGGTACGCAGCCAATCCGGGTGGACGGATAGTTAAGCCTAGCGCTGTGCGATGACTAAGGTTCAGAAGCGCAGCTTCGGAAGGGCGGTCTACCACGCTAAAGCCGCAAAAAAGCGGGGCATTTGCATCTTGAGTTATATTCGGCCTATTCGTTATACTGGCTGTAGATGTCTGAAACCCCTGTAGAACTTAACGAGGCGAAATGCGCCGAGGCTGCAAATTCATGCGTCTGCTTCAATCTACGCAAGGCCTCGCGCGCGGTCACAAAGCTTTTTGACGAAGCACTTCAGCCCACGGGCCTGCGCTCGACACAATTCGTTACCTTGTTGGCCGTGCACCTGCACCAGTCCATCGGTCTCCCTGCCCTCGCGAAAGAATTAGTCATCGACCGCTCCACGCTCACCAGAAATCTAGCCGTCCTACAGAAAAACGACCTCGTGGAATCCAACTCCCCAAATGGCAAGCGGAGCCGCGTCTTTCAGCTTACAAACGAGGGTTGTATGGCCCTGTCCATGGGCTTGCCGCTATGGGAAAAGACGCAAAATAACTTTGTCACCCACTTCGGCGCCGAGAAATGGGAAAACACGCTCTCCTTCCTCTCCGAAGCCACCAACACAGCCCAGCGCCTCTAAACGCCCCCAGTCCTCATTCCAATTCACGCTTTACGGGCCGCCATGTGCCGCCGAAACCGTCCCGTTCTCGGCATTCTCCGCTTCCCAGCCCGTAGAGGCTTGCTCACGGCCGCTGTGCTGAATATACTGTAGCTTCGCGTTTTTCGACGCGTCGAGGCACGCGCCGCGCTCATTACTAACACCTCGCCGGTGCGTCTGGTGTGGAGATCATTGGAGGATTCGCTCATGGCCACCGTAGATGCGGCAAAGGTACGCAACGTTGGGATTGTAGGTCACGGAGGATGCGGCAAGACGATGCTCATCGAGCACATCCTCCATGCTACCGGCAAGACGAACCGGATCGGTTCAATTGAGAGCGGGAACACCGTCGGAGACTACCTCGAAGAGGAAATCGAGCACGGGCACACGGTGAGCATGAAGCTCATGCACGTGGATTGGGACGGGGGGCGCGTGCACCTCATCGATCACCCGGGTTATCTCGATTTTATCGGCGAATTGGCATCCTCCGCTGCCATTCTCGACGCAATGGTCATCGTTATCGACGCGACATCGGGCCCGCGTGCGGGAACCGACGCGGCCATGGACTACGCGAAGAAGTACAACGTCCCCCGAGCCCTATTCCTGAACAAGTTGGACCACGAAAATGTCGATTACGACGCTGCGGTGGCGCAAATTCAGGCCGCCTACGGTAGCGCCTGCGTACCACTGGTCATTCCCGACGGGACAGGCTCAGAATTGTCGGAAGTTGTAAATATCATTACAGGATCAAGCGACAAACTCGCCGATAGGATCGATTCCTTGAAAGCCGCGATGCTGGACACCGTTGCGGAAGCTGACGACGAACTGATCGAAAAATACCTTGAAGAGGGGGAACTGAGCGCAGAGGACTTCCGGCGCGGGCTGAAAACGGGCATTAAAAACGGCACGATCATCCCCATCCTCGCAGGAAGCGCCATAAAAGAGATTGGGATAAAAGAGTTGCTATCGCTCGTCCTCGAAGATTTTCCCTCACCTTTGGAGCGATGCATCGTCGCACACAACGGCGCCAATAGCGACGTCGAAGTGGCGCCCTCCCCCGACGCGCCTTTCCTGGGTCAGGTCTTCCGGTCGGTAGTGGACCCCTACGCAGGCCAATTGACGCTGTTTCGCGTACTGACCGGCACGCTCAAATCCGATTCGGAGTTTTTTAATGTATCGACCGGCACGAAAGAGCGGACGGGCAAAATCGTCATGCTATGCGGTAAGGAACAGACACAGGTGGACTCGGTGGGGCCGGGCGACCTGGCGGCGATGACGAAGCTTAAAAAGACACACTTTGGGGACACCATCGGCGCTCTGGGTTCAGAACTGCAGTTGCCAAGGATCGAGCTGCCGGAATCGATAGTCAAACGGGCGATCACCGCAAAATCGCGCGCTGACGAGGAGAAGATTGGAGAGGCACTCAATCGGATCGCCGAGGAAGATCCCACCTTCACCCATTACCGTGACACAGAAACGAACGAACACATCATCAAGGGGATGGGCGAGATTCAGCTCGATGTCATGCTCGAACGCATGAAGAGCAAGTACCACGTTGAGGCAGAGACACACATACCCAAGGTCGCCTACAAAGAAACGATCAAAGGCAACTCGGACGTTCGGGGCAAGCACAAAAAGCAGTCCGGTGGCCACGGCCAATACGGGGACGTCAAGCTGAGGCTATCGCCGAACGAACGGGGCGGAGGTTACAAATTCGTCGACAGCGTCGTAGGCGGCGTCGTGCCGCGGCAATACATTCCTCACGTGGACAAAGGCGCGCAGGAAGCCTTGAAAAGGGGCGTAATCGCGGGCTATCCAGTCGTGGACATCGTCGTTGAACTCTATTTCGGATCCTATCACGACGTGGACTCATCCGAAATGGCCTTTAAGATCGCTGCTTCCCACGCGATTAACGAGGGCGTCAAGCAGGCCCGTCCTTGCCTGATCGAGCCCATCGTCGAGATCGCCGTCACCGTCCCGACGGAGTTTATGGGCGACATCAACGGCGATATGAGCGGGCGCCGCGGACGCATTATTGGAATGGATTCCGCCGGACCCGGCCGCGAGGTCATTCGAGCGCACGTTCCAGAGGCGGAAATCCTGCGCTATTCGACCGATCTGCGCAGCATGACGCAAGGTCTCGGCAGTTACACCTACAAGTCCAGCCGTTACGAAGAAGTACCCGAGCATATCGCCCAACAACTTATCTCCGCCCACGAAAAAGAGAAGTCCAGCGGAGATTAACCCGCGGTGAAGTGCTGAGCGGGATCGTGACACATGAGACGGAGTCGGCGAACGACGAGCAGACGGCGGACCTTGAACTGATGCGTTACTATGCGCCCCTCGCCCTCGTGCTCGCGCTGGCACTTCCAGCCTGCGAAATCAGTAACGGCGATCGCGGCCCGGAGCGCCGTGTCCTTTTCTTCGCGGCGGCGAGCACCACGGAGGCGACCACCCGCGCCGCCGAGGCCTTCGAAGCGCAATCGGGCGTTGCGGTCACGATCAGTTTTGCTTCGTCCGCGACACTCGCACAGCAGATAGAGGCAGGCGCGGAAGCTGGCGTGTTTCTCTCGGCGCACCGCGAATGGACAGAGGCGCTCGAAGCAGCGGGCCTTGTGACCGAGCGCACGGAACTGCTGGGCAACGGTCTGGTCCTGATTGTGCCGCGGGATTCCGAACTGACCTTCGGACAGCCGGGCGATCTCGACATGAACGACGTAGAGTTTTTGGCGCTGGGCGACCCAGACACTGTGCCAGCGGGGATTTATGCCAAGGAGGCCCTAGTAAACCTGGGCTTGTGGGAATCGCTTCGGGCCAAGGTGGTCCGTGGAATGGATGTGCGGCAGGCCCTGCTTTTCGTCGAGCGAGGCGAGGCTGACGCGGGGATCGTGTATGCGACGGACGCGGCGATGACCGACGCGGTACGCATCGAGGCGCGATTGGATTCGGCGCTGGCCACGCCCATAAGATACTCTCTAGTATTGCTTTCCGACGACGCCGGGGCGAGAAGCCTGTATGATTTCCTGCGGTCGCCCGAGGGCGCGGAAATTTTTTCGGAATTCGGTTTCAAGCCTCTGCATCCCT
>JASJYE010000037.1 GCA_030123645.1 Candidatus Hydrogenedentota bacterium
TGGCGGAGAGGGCGGGATTCGAACCCGCGGTACGCTATTAACGCACACACGCTTTCCAAGCGTGCTCGATAAGCCACTCTGACACCTCTCCGGAGAAGCCGCGATTATAGCGGCTGGGCTTCAAATTCATCAAATTCCCCCGCAAACGCCTCCTTGTGCCGCCCCTACCGACGAAATATTGCTCCCCTTCGACGTGTCCGGTATAATTCATTCCCCGAGCCGGAAAGCCGGAAATATTCAGAGCGGGACCGGCGTTTAGTGACTGTTGCATGAATCACCAAGGAGAGCGGAATATGAGCGCGGTTCCCGAATTTACAAGCCAGAACTTTGACGAAGCCGTGGCACAAGGCGTTACTCTCATCGATTTTTGGGCCGAGTGGTGCGGCCCCTGTAAAATGATCGCTCCGATGATAGACGAGCTCTCCGCCGAATATGACGGCAAGGTAAAAGTCGGAAAAATAAACATCGACAACGAGCCGGATCTCGCTGTCCGCTTCAACGTCAACAGCATCCCTACATTACTCATCATTAGAGACGGTGAGGAAGCCAAACGCTTCATCGGCGTCACCTCGAAGTCCGATATCGCCGCGGCCCTGGACGGCGCGGCAGAGTAGGTCAAGAACATCACCCGAAACTGCTGGGGCCGGCCTTAACTTTCGTCGGCCCTCTCTATTTTATTTCTGGACCGTTGCGCCGCCCACAACAGTAGGCATAACCCTCCTAAAACCAGGACCAGTTCCTCGCGGAGAACACCGGCTATGTCAGGCAAGAATGTTGCAGTGGCAGGGGCCACGGGCCTCGTCGGCCAACAGATTCTGCAAACCCTCGAGAGCCGCGATTTTCCAGTAAATTCAATCAAATTACTGGCCTCCAGCCGCTCTGAAGGCAAGACTCTGCAGTTTCGCGGCGAGACCATTCCCGTCGAAGTCCTCGATGAGGGTTCCTTCAAGGGCATGGATATCGCCCTATTTAGCGCGGGTGGTGCCACCAGCAAGCGCTTCGCTCCCGCGGCCGCCCGAGATGGCTGCATCGTCATTGACAATTCCAGCGCTTGGCGCATGGATCCCGAGGTTCCACTCGTAGTGCCCGAGGTCAACGCCGCAGCAGCAGGAAAACATAAGGGAATCATTGCCAATCCAAATTGCTCTACCATCCAGATGGTGATGGTGCTCAAGCCGCTCCACGACGAGGCAGTCGTAAAACGCGTCGTCGTAGCCACATATCAAGCGGTGTCGGGCGCCGGCGTCAAAGCCTTAGAGGAGCTCGAAACACAATCACGCGATATACTCGAAGGCCGCGAGCCCAGGTGCGAGGTCTTCCCCCATCCCATCGCCTTCAACTGTATTCCCCAGATTCCTCAGAGCGACGCATTTGACTCAAGCGGCTATACGACCGAAGAACTCAAAATGCTCAATGAAACCCGAAAAATCATGGGGGATGACGGCATTCGCGTCACGGCCACCACCGTACGCGTCCCGGTGCATACAGGTCACAGCGAGGCGGTTAACGTCGAAACGGCGAAAAAAATATCGGCCGAGCGCGCTCGTGAAATATTGAGCCAAGCCCCGGGCGTTGTGGTCCTGGACAACCCAGAGTGCCAACTTTATCCCACTGCTCAGCAGGCTAGAGGAAGCGGCGACACCTACGTCGGCCGAATCCGCGATGACCTATCTCATCCCTCGGCGCTCGACCTATGGATTGTGTCCGATAATCTCCTCAAAGGCGCCGCATACAACGCCGTCCAGATAGCGGAACTGCTCTAGCTGCACCCCCTTACCTCACTCGAGCAGCAATAGAGACCTTTCTTCCTTCTCCGAGGCTCAATAGCAGCCCAAGGGCATCTAAACACTTGTCATTTTCGCGAGCTACCGAGAGGTCAGACAAACGGGTCTCCACACTTGACAACAACGCGAAATGCTTAAGGCTCAAGGCTTTCCGAATTATGCAATTAACCGATCTTTCCACAGGCGGGATAAATCTATTGACGCGAAAGGGCGCGAGATGGAAAATTCTCGTATCCATTGATTTCCCTTTTATACCAACCCTATAAGTCCAATTATATAAACACTTTATATAGAGTGTTTAAAATCACAAATGGCACCTCGAATCCATCAGAGGTGCCATCGAGCGTCAACTAATAACTAAGAAATGAGAATTACTAACACTTTCTCCACAAGAAAATTATGACGGATTCCACTACCAGTTTAGAACCGCTTAACCCCTAAATCCGGATAGGCATTACCACATTCACGTAATTATCACTCGTACCGTTATTCGCAGGTTTAATAATTCCTGGACTCATCGAGTCCTTAAGGACGAGTAACGAGGATTCCGCACTGATGTGTTTAAGAACGTCCAGGACGAAGTCGGGATTGAACGCAATCTCGATCGGGTCCCCGGAATACTCGATGGGTAACTCCTCCTCATATTCCCCTACCTCAGGCGTCACCACGCTCAACTTAGCCAGGCCATCCTGAATCCTAAATCGCACCGAATTGAACTTTTCATTCGTCATCGTACGGGTCCTACGCATAGCCTCGGTAAATATATCCGTGTTCAGAAGAGCCTCTTTATCATGCTTCTGGGGTACTACCATATCGTAATTAGGAAAAGTACCCTCAATCAGTGCCGTAACGAGTCGGATCGAGCCAAATTCAAAAGCGGCGGAAGTCTCACTGATATATATATTTACGTCGCCCTCGTCCTCCAGAAGACGCTCAAGCTCCCGTATCATCTTCCCGGGTATGATCACCTTTATCTCTATACCGTCGACTATACCCTCATGCTCCCTATACAAACTCATCCGCCGACCATCTGTCGCCACCGCTGTAAGCACTCCATCCTTTAGCTCAAATAATAAACCTGTCAAGTTATAACGTGCCTGATCCGTGCATATCGCAAAGGAGGTCTTCTGCAAAATATTTAGAAGCACTTTTTGGGACAACACAAGCGGCTCCACATCTTCAAATGTTCGGATGGGCGGAAATTCATCCGGCGCCATACTGAATAATTTTGTGTGAATCTTTCCACAGTCTATATTGATGACGTTACTATCCGTCAGTTCCAACGTGATATCGGCATCGGGCAACTCCGACAATATAGATCCCAATCGCTGCGATGAAACCGTCAACGAACCGGACTTCACAACATTACAATCTACACTACACTCAATGCTGACTTTCAGATCCGTCGCGCTGAGGCGCACCGATCCTTCACCGGACTCCACCAGAAGATGCGAGAGGATCGGTAGCGCGGATTTCGCGGACACGACACTCTTCACTTTATTGACAGCATCCAATATATCCTGTTTAGCAATCTCGATTTTCATTTGAAAATCTCCACTGAAAGTTCTACTTATTATTAAAGAATTAATTTAAAATATAGTTTTAATAGAAGTAGGGCTTGTTAATTTCTGAATAACTCTCCAAACGCCTTCCACGACACAACTTCACACACCGGGAAAGTCTGGATATAATGTACCGTCGCTTCACACCCATCCAGAAAGACCGGAACCTCATTCATCCATATTTCCTCTTGATGTGAATAACACACCACCTATCAAGATCGTTTCACACGTCTCTATTCACAATCCCACATTAATTCTGGATAACTCTCACTAATTCCCTGTCACCTGAGAAATACAACAAAAAGAAAATAAAACCGGAACTCAAAGCCCAAAGAACCATATCCAATACCTCTGATAAGATGTACACAAAGGGTAGACGATACCACTCCACAAATGCTATCAGAGAGCACCCTCGATTACAAGATTCGCACAGTGTCTCCCACCAACCCCTTCCTCCCGTCCTCACACGAACGTATCCCCGTGCTCTACCAGGCTATGTACGAATTACCCGAAGGAATTCTTCGGCCGTAATTTCCCCCCTTTTTACCTTGAGACGGCAGCGATCCGCCATCGTCTTAAGCTTCGTGGCCTTCGCGAGCTTCTCCGCCGAGTCGTCTGCCGCGATCATCTTTCGGATCGAATCCGTGATCTCGAGCACTTCGAATATGCCTGTGCGGCCCCGGTAACCCGTGTTATAACAATTATCACAACCCTTTCCGCGGCTCAGGCGCTTCGTGGTCTCAGGCAACTTAATCGATTTAAGCAATGTCTTCGAGGGTGCGTAGGTAGTTTTGCAATCCGGACATATCAGCCGAACCAGGCGCTGCGCAACAATCGCCGTCAACGCGCTCGAAATCAAATACGACGGGATATCCATGTTTCTCAAAGTCGTAATCGCCTCCGGCGCATCATTGGTATGAAGAGTACTGAACACGAGATGGCCCGTCATCGCCGCCCGAATCGCAATGCGCGCTGTCTCCGGGTCGCGAATCTCCCCAACAAGAAGCACGTCGATGTCCTGTCGAAGCGATGCCCGAAGGACATTTGCGAAGGTGAGATCGATGTCCGCCTCGATTTGGACCTGATTGATCCCTGAAAGCTGATACTCGATCGGATCTTCAAGCGTCACAATGCTTTCCGTCATCACATCCATTTCATTCAAACACGAATACAGCGACGTCGTCTTGCCGCTCCCCGTGGGCCCCGTCACCAGAATCATCCCATAAGGTTGCTCTACAATACGCCTTAAGGTTTTTTCATCCTCCGCTTCAAGACCAAGATCCTTGATCCCCGCAAGTACAGACGACTGGTCCAAGAGCCTAAGTACAATCCGCTCACCCAAGAACGTCGGAAGCGTCGAGACCCGGAGATCGAACTCCGCGTCGGCGACCTGAAGGCTGATGTGCCCGTCCTGAGGGTGGCGCGTCTCAGTGATATCCAGGTCAGCAAGGATTTTCAACCGCGATACCGTCGCGTTTTCAATGTCTTTAGGGATACTCATCACATCATGTAAGACCCCGTCAATACGGTAACGGACACGCATTTCCGGATCTTGCGGATCAAGATGAATGTCGGTCGCCCCTGAATTGATCGCTCCCTCGATGATGGTCGACACGAGCTTCACAACGGGGACGCCACGCGCCTCCCGGGCAATCTCCTCAAATCGCTGCGGTTCATCTTCGTACTCCGCTTCCATGTCTTCTACCTCTTCACTCTTTACACCTTTCGCTGCCTTAACTCCAGAGGCGTTCAGCCTTTTCTTGGACCTCTTCTTTGCCGGAATCGCCCCCTTGCCCCCCTTCTCCGCTGTCCGGACCGGCTCCACCCCTTCCTCCAGCTTCGATGCGCGCCCGCTCCGCTTCCCGCCGTAACGCTCCCCCACCTCCGCCTCAAGGTCGTCCACGGCAGTCATTTTGGGATGGATCCGTACTCCGAGCAATACCCCGATATCCTTCAGGCGCATCGGCATCTGAGGACCTGAAATCAAAACCGTCAGCCGGTCCCCTTCAAGACTCACCGGAATGAATGCCTTCTGCTTCGCCACACTCTCCGGAACCAAGTCCAGCGCCGCACGCTCACTACGCTCCTTCGAGATCTCGACGAAGTCCAAGCCATATTGCTTTGCCAGGGCCCGGCCGATGTCCTCACGGCTGATGAGGCCCAGCTCGAGCAGTACCGTACCAAGGAGCTTCCCACTGCGCTTTTGCAACGCGAGCGCGGAATTCAGCCCTTCCTCGCTGAGAACTTCCCCCTCGACGAGAGTCTTGCCAAGCCTGGAGTGCGTCTTGCGCTCAGATCGCGAATGGAACTCATATTGCAGCACATCGTTTACGGTGTTGAAATTCAACTTCTTCATCTGGACCAACTGCCTATACCACGGCGTTCCACTCAGTTCCTCCCGTCTACGAGCTTCGGCAAGGTCCGTCTTCGTAATAATCTTTTGCTTGACAAGACCTTCCGCTGTGGCTGAACTATCGCGTTGTTCCGACATCCGATTTACGTCCTTCGACTTCTCCACGCCCGACCTCAGGCGCCGAGCGCCGGCCACAGAAGGGCCAAAGCACCCAGGTAGACCACTATGCTCAATACGCCCTTACGTTTCAAGTACTTGGCGCCCAGCCCTTCCGCCCAGCGCGCCGCCCGAAGGCCCTCATTGACACCTCGTCCGGGCCTCCATATAATATGTTCTCAAAGGCATTTCAGGATTTTTGCGCAAGCATGACTGCGATGTCGATTTTCACACCCCATAGGTGCGGATATAAGCTGAATTTAACAAAAACGGATGCCCAAGAGGGCACCTCGCAGGAAAGTGGTTCAGAGGGAGGCGCGGAAAGGCGCTTCGGGATCAATCACGCCGATAGGCGTTTTGGTGATAGACCTTGGGAGCTCAACGGGCGCACAGGACAGGCAAGAACACTTATTTCGCTACCCTAGCGTGCCGAAACACACAATTATCGCAGGCTATTGGGCTTCAAAGGCCGCAAACAGCCGTGTGCAAGAGTATATTCATCCCGGGCTAGTCAGCTAAAGTCTTTACCGAAGCGCGGTTACGCTCCCTCCTCTCCTGATCCCCTCAGGCTCCGTTGGCCTAATAGGCCGAATTAGGAGGTTATGGGCATGATGCCGACGAATCCACAACAATGGCTGCTACTCGTTGGCGCCCTCATCCTGGGCGCCTTCGCCGTAACCGTGATTTCCCGGTTAATGCGGCAAAATGTACTCAGCAGGGCGCGCCGAGAAGCCGCGCAGACAATTTCAGACGCCGAACGCGAAGCCGCCACCATTGCCAAAGAGGCGAAAACCACCCTAAGAGAGCAGGAAATAGACCTTCGTCAGCGAGTCGAGCAAGAGGCCCAGCGCCAGCACGCCGAGGTCCTCGATCTCGAGAAACGAATCGTAACGAAAGAGGAAAGCCTCGAAAGACGCCTGGACACCCTCGATTCCAAGACCGAGGCACTTAACTCGCTCGAGAAGGAGCTGGAAAAGAGAGGGGCCAAGCTGCAGGAAGCTCAAAAGCACGCCGACGAAATTGTTGAAGAGCAACTTCGGATGCTGGAAACCGTGTCCGGCATGACAGCCGATGCAGCGCGCGAGGTGCTCTACGAAAAGCTCGAGAACCAGGTTCGGCGCGACACCGCAAGGCGGCTCAAGCGTGTAGAGGACGAGTTGGTCGAAACGGTCGAGAAGCGCGCCAAGAAGGTTCTATCCGAGGCCATCCAGCGTTGCGCATCCGACCACGTCGCCGAGCACTCCATTTCCGTCGTCGCGCTCCCGAGCGAAGAGATGAAAGGCCGCATCATTGGTCGCGAAGGCCGAAACATTCGCGCACTCGAAACCGCCACCGGCATCAATATCATCATTGACGACACCCCCGAGGCCGTCGTCCTGTCAGGCTTCGATCCAATCCGACGCGAGATCGCCCGCATCACCCTTGAACGCCTCATCACCGACGGGCGCATTCACCCCGCGCGCATTGAAGAGATGGTCGAAAAAGTATCGAAGGAGATGGAACAAAACATCCGCGAGTGGGGAGACGAGGCCTGCCTCGAAGTCGACGTGCACGGGCTGCATCCCGAAGTCGTCAAGCTCCTCGGACGCCTCAAATACCGCACCTCCTACGGCCAGAACGTCCTGCGACACTCCCAGGAAGTCTGCCACCTCACCGGCATTATGGCCGCTGAAATCGGCGAAGACATCAACGTCGCCAAGCGCGCGGGGCTCATCCATGACATGGGCAAGGCCCTGACCCACGAGGTCGAGGGTTCCCACGCCCTCCTGGCCTACGACCTCTGCAAGAAATACGGCGAAACCGAACTCGTCGCCAACGCCGTCGGCTCCCACCATAACGAAATGCCGCAGAACTCCGTCATCGCAGTCCTCGTTCAGGCCGCAGACGCCCTCTCCGCCGCCCGCCCAGGCGCCCGCCGCGAAACCGTCGACACCTATATAAAGCGCATCAAGCAGCTCGAGGAAATCGCCGACGCCTTCCCCGGCGTCGAGAAGAGCTTCGCCATCCAGGCAGGCCGCGAAGTGCGCATCGTCGTGCGCCCAGAAGACATCGATGACGCCCAAGCCCAGCAGCTCGCCCGCGACATCGCCCGGAAAGTCGAGAACGACGTCACCTATCCCGGCCAGATTAAAGTGACTGTCGTCCGCGAGACCCGTGCCGTAGACACCGCCAAATAAGCCCCGGCCCGGCGTCTGAAAAGGGGCCCATCGACCACGAAATGAATATCCTCTTCATAGGCGACATCGTAGGACGCCCCGGCCGAGACGCCGTTCAGGACTGGTTGCCTGAGCTCCGCCAAGAATTAGCTATTGACATCGTCGTCGCAAATGCCGAGAATGCAGCAGGGGGACTTGGCGCCACCGCCGAGATTTTGGACGATCTGACTGGACTGGGGGTTCATGCCTTTACACTGGGGAACCATACCTGGCACCGCAAGTCCCTGGTCGGCGACATCGACCGCTTCAGCAATGTGGCGCGTCCCGCGAACTACCCCGAAGTGGTTCCGGGAAAAGGCGCCATCACGGTTGAGCTGTCCGACGGGAGGCAGTTGGGGATAATAAATTTACTTGGCCGGGTATTTATGGAAGCGCAGGCATGCCCTTTTGAAACCGCACGGCGCGAAATCGATGCCTTACGAAAAACAACAACCACAATCCTCGTCGACATGCACGCCGAGGCCACGTCCGAGAAAATCGCCATGGGCTGGTTCCTCGACGGCCAGTGTTCCGCCGTCATCGGCACGCACACGCACGTCCAGACCGCCGACGAGCGTGTCCTGCCCGGCGGCACGGCATACATCACGGACGTCGGCATGACCGGCCCCATGGATTCAGTCATAGGAGTCGAAAAAGAATTGATTATAGAAAAGTTCCTTACCGGCCTGCCTACCGGGTTTCGCGTCGCCAGGGATCGCCCCGGCATCTGCGCCGCCTACATCCAGACCGCCGACGAAACCGGCCTGGCCAAATCCATCACACGCGTCATGAGATGCAGCCAATAAACACCTTCGGGGATTAAGCAAAAAGTGAAGAACGATCTATGCATTTCAAACAAATAGAACTGTGCGGATTTAAGTCCTTCGCCGACCGCACCGTCTTCAATCTCGAAGACGGCATGACCGCCGTCGTCGGGCCCAACGGCTGCGGCAAGAGCAACATTCTCGACGCAATGCGCTGGGCCCTCGGCGAACAGAGACCAAAAGAGCTTCGCGGCACCCACATGCAAGACATCATCTTCAACGGCAGCGACAACCGGGCCGCGATGGGCATGTCTGAGGTAACGCTGACCTTCGACAACAGCGATGGCACGCTTCCCATAGATTTCGCCGAAGTGCAAGTCACACGACGCCTCTTCCGCTCCGGCGAGAGCGACTACCTCATCAACAAGGCGCCATGCCGTCTGCGCGACGTCCAAGAGCTGTTCATGGACACCGGCATCGGAACCAACGCCTACTCCATGATCGGCCAGGGCAAGATCAGCATGGTCCTCAGTTCCAGGCCCGAGGACCGGCGTTTCCTCTTTGATGAGGCCGCAGGCATCATCAAATATAAGTCCCGAAAGCGCATCGCCATGCGCAAACTCGACCAAGCAGAACAAAACCTCCTGCGGCTCGGCGACATCATCGGCGAGATCGAGCGGCAAAAGCGCTCGCTCAAACGCCAGGTCAACGCCGCAATCCGCCACAGAGAACTCACCGATCGCCTGCGCGACTTCGAAGTCCGCGCTTCGTGGCTCAAGCAGCAAGAGCTAACGGGCCGACTCGACGGACTAAAGAAGCAATTTCTGGAGGCGAAAGACGGCTATGAGAAAATGACGGCCGAAGCCGGCCGCCTCGAGGCCACCCACGAAGAGTCGAGCCTGGCCAAGCTCGAGATAGACCGTCTTCTTCACGCACGCCGCGAGGCCGTCCACGAGATCGACACCGAAATGGAACAAATCGAGCGGCAGGTCGCCCTCATCCGCCAGCAGATCAATTTTTCCACAGAGCAGCAGCAACGCGCCGTTCAGGAAAAAGAAACACTCGATGGCGAGGCCAAGCAAATTCGATTACAGCGGCAAGAGGCAGAAACCCGGATCGAAGCGCTCCAAGACGAGCAGACCAGCGCGGAACGTGTCTTACTAACCCAACAGCTCGGACTCGAGGCGGCGGCGAACAACGTCACCACCACCGCCGCGCGCCTGGAAGAGCAGCGCGCCAAGTCGGTCGAGCTCATGCAGACCCGGGCGCAGACGCAAACCGCCATCGATACGCTCAGCGTCAACCTGAGCAATATCGAAGAGCAACGCGGGTTACTGGACCGGAAACAAAAACGCGAAGGTGCACGCATTCTGGAGTTGGACACACTTCTAAACGAAAAGCGACGCATCGAGTCGGAAAAGAGCCACGCCCTCGCCGCGGCACAGACCGATCTCGAACAAGCCCAAGAAGAAGAGCGCCGGCTCCAAAGAGAACTCGACTACGCGACACGCGATTGGCACGGCCTCCGAGAGCAGAAGAGCAGCGCCGAAGCGCGCCTCGAGTCCTATCGCGAACTCCGCGACTCCTACGACGGCTTCGCCGAAGGCGTGCTGGCCATCATGCAGGCAAAGAACGACCAGCGCCAAGAAGCCCTAGGCATCCTCGGGCCCATAGGCGACCTGATTTCAACGAGCGACCACTACCGGCGCGCCGTCGAAGCGGCCCTCGGCGGCCATCTAAGCAGCATAGTCATCGAGCGCGCCGGCCAAGCCCAAGAGGCCATTCGATTTCTTCGCGACCGCCGCGCGGGGCGCGTTACCTTCTTGCCGCTCAATACGATCCAGCCGAATGAAGGCCACAGCCCGGCGGCGCCCTCCGGACTTCCAGGCTTAATCGCACCCCTGATGAATGTCATCGACTTTGACGAGCGTCTTCGGCCCATCGCCTTCTACCTGCTCCGCGACGCAGTCCTGGTCGAGACCATGGACCACGCGCTCCAGATCGCAGCGCAACTCCGTCCATGCCCGCTCCTCGTGACCCTCGCCGGCGAGCTACTCGATCCTTCCGGCGCCATGACCGGGGGCGAGACCGGCGAAGGGTCCCACGGAATTCTCGGGCGCACCGCCCGGATCGAGGAAACACAAGAGCTGTTGCAGCAGCTTGATGCCGATGTTTCCAGGGCAGCGCACCGCATCGAAACGCTCACAGCCGAAAAATTACACGGCGCACAGCGCGCAACCGAATCAGCCGCCGCGCTCGAAACCCACAGCTTACTCGCCCTCGCCGAAGTGGCACTTCAAATTACACAGATCGACACCGAAAGCGAAAAACTCGCCCAGAGCACCGCCTCGCTGGGAGGCGAGCGCGATGCACTGAAAGTGAAATACGAAGAATTCACCCACCAGAAAAACGAGAGCCTGGAGACCGCGGCCTCGGTCGAGATTCAAGCCCTGGAGCTCGAGCGGCACCTTACCGCGGCGCTGGCCGACGCCCATGCCGCGCGACAGGCCCAGTCCCAACTCGCGAACCAACTCGCCGACCTCCGCGTTCAATCCGCCCAGTTGTCGAAATCCATCGACGAGACGGAACGCGATCGTGCGCGCCATCAGGACGAGCACGAGAGGACGGCCGCTGAAATAGACAAGCGCGCGGCAGCCATCGATGAATTCGCTGCAAACCGTCTCTCCCTCGAAAACGACACGAAGGAGCTCTTGAAGCGCTCGAAGGACCTTGCCGAATCTAAAGAGCAGGCCCGAAAGAAAGTCGTCGAGGCCGAGAACCAGCGCCAAAATCTTATCGAGGAAGCAGACGCGCTGGAAAAAGAGCTCAAGACCGTCCGTGAGCAAGCCCAGCAGACACAGACACAGGTCCACAAGACCGAGATCGACCTCAGGCACGACGAGGACCAGCTACAGTTCTTCCAGGAGCGCATCCTGTCCGAATACGGCATCGCCCTTTCCTCATTGACTTTAGAGGACGTCGGCGTAGACGAGCACGACGACAAAGAGCGCGACCGCATTATCGGCGAGACCCGCGAGAGGCTCGACCGCATCGGCACCGTCAATCTAATGGCTATCGAAGAGTACGAAGCATTGAGCGAGAGGCATGAGTTCCTCGTAGCGCAGGATCAGGACCTCCAGGCGGCCCGCGATATGCTGCTCGGCGTCGTTAAACGCATCGACACCACTATCAAAGAAATGTTCCTCGAAACCTTCAACGCCGTTGCCGAAAATTTCCGCGAATACTTCCGCCGCCTTTTCAATGGCGGACAGGCACGCATTTATCTGATCGACGAAGACGACCCGCTCGAGACCGGTATCGAAATCGAAGCGCGGCCTCCCGGAAAGAAGCCCCAATCCATTTCCCTGCTTTCGGGCGGCGAGCAGGCCCTAACAGCCATCGCCCTCCTCTTCGGGATATTCAAAGCGAAGCCCAGCCCATTCTGCGTCCTCGACGAGGTCGACGCCCCACTCGACGATGCGAACATAGGCCGCTTCGTCGAACTCGTCGACGAGTTCAGCGCAAATACCCAATTCGTCGTCATCACACACAACAAACAGACCATGGCCAAGGCAGGCACCCTCTACGGCGTTACCCAGCAAGAGCGCGGCGTGTCGCAGATCGTTTCCGTTCGCTTCGACGAAA
>JASJYE010000315.1 GCA_030123645.1 Candidatus Hydrogenedentota bacterium
GCAAGCGAAGCGAGGCACGAGCGAAGACGTGTCTGTCCCTTTTCTTGCGTCCTGCTGCGATAAGCCCCGTATTCGTGACCCTCCATGGATCTGAACGCTTACGTTGTTCCTGTGCCTGTTGAGCTGGACATGGATTTTGGCACGGGCGGAATACACGGAATAGGGTGCTGCTGCGGGGACGGGCTTCGGGATTGGAGGATAAAAGATGGAGCAAAAGCCTGAGGAAACGCCGGGTGAGGAGATCGAGACGCAGGGTCCTGGTGGCGGCCGGAGGCTACTCCGCTTGGGGATTCTGGTGCTGGTGCTGCTCACGCTGACGGTCTATGCGGCTGTGACGGACAGCTTCAATATACCCCCGGAGTGGGCAAAGGCCAGGCGGTCAGAAGCACAAATGGCCATAGAGCGGGTCCGGGCGCCCGCGGGACGGCAGTATAACGGCTTTGACATCTCGAACGCGTCCATCCCGACCGAGGAAATCCTTCGCGGCGGGCCGCCTCGAGACGGCATCCCGGCCATCGACGATCCGAAATTTCTGCCCGCAGCGGACGTAAACTATCTTCGCGAGGGGGACACGGTCGTGGGCTTCGTCGAGCAGGGGGAAGCACGGGCCTATCCCCTGCGCATCCTGGTGTGGCACGAGATCGTCAACGACACCGTGGGCGGGCGTCCGATCGCGGTGACGTATTGCCCACTTTGCGGCACGTGCATGATATTCGACCGGCGCTACGACGGCAAGGAGTTGACGTTTGGCGTATCCGGGCTCTTGCACAACAGCGACGTGCTGATGTACGACCGCCAGACAGAAAGTCTCTGGTCGCAATTGAAGATGGAGGCGGTGTCCGGGCCGCAGGTGGGGCAGAAGATGCACTGGCTCGCGTCGGAACAGATGACGTGGGCGGCGTGGAAGGAGCGCTATCCCGACAGCGACGTGCTTTCGAAGGAAACCGGGTTTGGTCGAACCTACGACGGCCTACCCTACGCCGGGTACGAGCAAACGGAAAGGACGATGTTTCCAGTCCCCAAACACCGCGATGAGCTTAGGAACAAAGAATGGGTGATTGGGGTCATAGTGGATGGCCTGCCGAAGGCGTATCCCATCGCGGAGTTGGAAAAACTTGGGGATCTTCCGCTGGACGATGTGGTCGGCGAATTGCCGATAGAGGTATCGTACGACGCCGCGGGTCAACGGGCCGAGGTCAAGGAACGCACTTCGGGGATCGCGGTTCCAAACGTGCGCGTATATTGGTTCGCGTGGCAGGCCTTTTATCCTCAAACAGAACTGTACAGTTACGATTGAGCCGTGCAGAAAACACCGAGTGCATTCGCTCAAAACGCCGCGTTTATGAAAGGCGTATCATAATTTCACGGTGGGCCGGGTATCTTGCGCGTCAATCTGGAGCTTCTGTTGGCAACGCGGTCCGGACGCCCACGCCACCATAAAGTTCTCCATTCTTAGGACTTATGAAATCGCCTCGAGTGCCTGCCTCTTTTCCCTGAGGCCCTGATTTGAATCGTCCGGACTGAATCGTGTAGCGTTCCCTCGCGGGCTGCAGACATCTTGCCCGCTTAGGGCAGGAAATACCGTGTTTCCTGCAATTGGGTGGGCCAAGACCTGAGGTTATCATCCGGAAAAACATGGACGACGCAAATCTACAGCTGAATGGGCAGGATTACAGGCTGCCGAGTTTCGAGGGGACCGAAGGCGAGGTCGCTTTCGACGTTTCTAAACTCCGCGCGGCGAGCAACGCAATCACCTACGACCCGGGCTATGGGAACACGGGGTCGTGCAAGAGCGCCATTACGTTCATCGACGGCGAAAAGGGCATCTTGCGCTACCGGGGTTATCCGATCGAGCAGCTTGCAAAGCACTCGACGTTTTCCGAGGTCGCCTACCTGCTCGTCTACGGCGATCTTCCGACGGCGGAGAAGCTGGAGCAGTGGCGCCAGGACCTGGCCATGCACAGCTTCATCCACGAGAAGATGACGCGGCTGCTCGAGCATTTTCCCTTGAGCGCGCATCCGATGGGCGTCTTGTCCGCGCTGACTGCATCGATGTCAACGTTTTACCCCGATTCCACCGACGCGGAACACCTCGACCTCAATGTGCGCAGGCTGCTTGGACAAGTCAAGACGATTGCGGCGTATTCGTATAAGCAAAGTATCGGCGAGCCAGTCGTGTATCCCCGGCGCGACCTCGGGTATGCCGCGAATTTCCTTCGGCTTATGTTCGCCACGCCCGCCGAGGAGTATCACGTCTCCGAAGTGCTGGACCGCGTGATGAATACGCTGCTGATTTTGCACGCCGACCATGAGCAAAACTGCAGCACGTCAACCGTGCGCATGGTGGGCAGCAGCGAGGCCAACTTGTACGCGTCGGTGAGCGCTGGCGTGAGCGCGTTGTGGGGCCGTCTGCATGGAGGCGCGAACCAGGCGGTGATCGAGATGCTTGAGCGGATTCAGGCGGACGGCGGCGACTACAAGAAATATACGGAGATGGCGAAGGACAAGAACTCGGGCTTCCGGCTGATGGGATTCGGCCACAGGGTGTACAAGAACTTCGACCCGCGCGCGACGATTTTGAAGGAGGCCTCCGATGAGGTGCTCGCTGAATTGGGCGTGACCGATCCCTTGCTCGATATCGCGAAGAACCTTGAAGAAATCGCGCTCAAGGACGACTTCTTCATCGAGCGAAAGTTGTATCCGAACGTCGACTTTTACAGCGGCATCATCTACCGGGCCATGGGCATCCCGGTGAACATGTTCACGGTGCTCTTCGCCATCGGGCGGATGCCGGGCTGGATCGCGCACTGGCTCGAGATGCGCGAGGACCCGGACGGGCGCATTCATCGGCCGCGGCAGATCTATATCGGGCCGACTGAGCGCAGTTATCCGAAGGCCCGTTGAGTCCGCGGGAACGGCAGCCCGCGGGTACGTTTTCCCTCCCAAAGGCCCGGGTCGCCGATTCATCTGGAGATTACGCGCAAGCCCTACAAGTCCGGCATTCGCCGGAATGACACAACCCCAATTGACGTCCTTCGCTCCGGTCGCCACGACGCGGACGGCGAAGTTTTCGACCTTGTTGGGGATCTGAGCGCGCGCGGCGGCGTTCTCGTTCGCGAGATAGACCTCGACGCCGGCGATTCCCATGAGCCGGTGTGAAGGATAGGCTTTAGAAGCAACTATTTACAGAGTTCGTTTAGCGGCGTTAGACCGTCCCAAGCCAATCCTGCGGCCGACACAGCCGTAACGGTGGTCGTATAGCAGCCTGAGCTAGCATTCTTAAGGGTAAACGTCACCGTTCCGCCCGCGCCAGTGGTAGCAGTTCCCGAGGCGATGAAACTTACGTCCCGGTACAGATCTATGGAAACCGAGGCGTTAGCGACCGGGTCACCAAGATCATCCTTGAGCGCCACGGTGATCAATAGGTGCTTGTCCTTATTCTTTCCCCCCTCCGTGGCATAGCTAACGGAGCTTACGCTGACAGTGGTCGCCCCGGCGGGAGGACTTCCCACGGTAATACTGATGGAGGCGCTCCCTGTCTTTCCGCCCGAGTCCGTCGCGGAGGCGGTGATAGTATGGTTACCATCACTTAGTGTCGTCCAGAAACTGCCGCCAGTGCCCATCTCGCCATCGAGGTCGGAGGTCCACGCCAAATCGGCGGCGCTTAGGGTTAGGTCCTCCGTGTCGTCGGCGGTTCCTTCGAAGAGGATCGTGGTTCCGGAGTCGAAC
>JASJYE010000316.1 GCA_030123645.1 Candidatus Hydrogenedentota bacterium
AGCGGGGCCAAAGGAAACGTCTGCGGCGGCGAGTCAAGGCAGAGGAAGACTAGCCCGGTTATCTTAGCGGCCTAGAAGCTATTTGATGTGTTCGCGCGACTCGAGATCTTCCCAACGCGCATACAAGGATTCGGTGCGCCCCTTGGCCTCTTCGAGTTCATGCAAGACCGCCGCTACCTTCTCATGCTGCCCCTGGTAGAAACCGGGTGCAGAGATCTCGCGCTCAAGCCGCGCGACCTCCTGCTCCGAGTCTTCGATGGCCCCGCCGATTCCTGCAAGCTCTTGCCTCTCCATATAGGTCAAGCGGCCTGTGGAAGGACGGGTCGCAACTTCTCGTGTGTTCGGCCTCTTCGAGCGTTCGCGTGGCGTCGATGCTCCTTTCGACTGGCGCTTGTAGACGATGTAGTCGTCGTAGTTTCCGGCACTGAAATAGAGGCTCCCGTCGTCTTCGAAGACCATGAGGTGCGTGCACAGCCTGTTTAAGAAGTAACGGTCGTGGCTCACCAATATCGCGCACCCGTCGAAGGCGGCGACGGCATCTTCAAGCACGCGCAAGGTCGGAAGGTCTAAGTCGTTGGTCGGCTCGTCGAGCACCAGAAAATTTCCGCCTTGGAGAAGTTTTTTGGCCAATTGAATCCGATTGCGCTCGCCGCCCGATAAGTTTCCGACGGGAGAGCGGACGCTGTCCATATCGAAGAGGAGGCGCTCAAGATACGCGGGGACATACATCCGCCCTCCGTCCACGTCCCAGTAGTTTGCCCCGCCCGACACATAGTCCAGGACGCTTTGCTCCGGGGCGATGTCCTCGTGAGTCTGGTCGACATAGAGAAACTCCGTGGAGTCGCCAATCCGAACGCTACCCTCCCACGACGCTTCGAGCCCCATGAGCACACGGAGAAGCATCGTTTTCCCGCAGCCGTTGGGCCCGACCATCCCTACGCGCATGTCCTTGTGCATGATCAGCGAAAGATTCTTGAACAATGTCCGCTCGCCGATTCGGAACGACACCCCTTCGACGTCGAGAATTCGTTTGCCCAGGCGGCCGGGCTGGGGAATCTTGAAAACGATGTCTCGCGAGCTTTCCGGGCCTGCCTTGGACTCGAGAGTCTCATAGCGTTTGATACGGGCCTTTTGCTTGGTCGTGCGGGCCTTCGCGCCCTGGCGAAGCCAGGCCAGTTCACGCCGCAATGTCCCCTGACGGGCTTTTTCCGCTTTCGCTTCGGCCTCTTGCAACTGGGATTTGTATTCGAGAAATTGGCCGTAATTGCCCGGAAAGCTGTATAGGCGATTTCGGTCTATTTCGACGATACGCCTGACCACGAGCTCCAAAAAGTATCTGTCGTGCGTGACGAGAACACAGCTTCCCCGATATTCTGACAGGAACGTTTCGATCCATTCAGCGCTCTTGGCGTCAATATGGTTCGTGGGCTCATCCAATAGCAGGACGTCGGGGCTTGAGACCAGGACGGCCGCCAGGCCGACGCGGCGAAGCTCGCCACCCGACAGCCTATCGAGGGGCGCGTCCCGATCTGCAATCGCGAGTGCGATGCACAGGCGATCGATCTCCAGGTCGATATTCCACGCGTCGCGCACACGAAGTTCGTGCTCCAACGCATCGTAGCGCCGGTGCAACGCGTCGCCATCGGCCGAAGTGTCCAGCTTCCGGGAAAGTGCTTCGTGCTCAGCGAGCATTGAACGAATCTCGCCGCATGCCTCATCGAGGACATCTCGAACGGTCTTGGATGGGACCGGGTCGGACTCCTGATCAAGCAAACCCACACGCACGCCCTGCCGCCGCGTGACAAGGCCCTCGTCAGGCGCCTCGCGCCCGGCGAGAATCTTGAGGAGCGTGGACTTGCCGCTGCCGTTGCGGCCGATCAGGCCGATGCGCTCGCCTTCGTGCACCGATAGAGAAATGTCGTTGAGGACGGGTTGTGCCCCGAAGCTCTTGACGATGCGTTGCGCGCTGAGGACCACGTCCCTCTGGATCGCACTGCTCATCCTGGATTATTCCCGGATTCGCTCGATTGTCTGTTGGCTCGTTGCATATCCGGACTTTCGCAGATGATTTCGACCCGGGTCAAATGCCCTTCCGAAGAAGACTCAGCCAGGGCCAATTTCCTAATGCTAAATGTACGAATCAAAGGGAAGGAAATCCTAGGCGCCACAGTCAGGCGCTGCTGGCGGCGTGGGGCGTGTTTTACGGCCCTCACCCGGAATCGGTATAGTAGTGGATAGGTTGCGGCTGTTACAGTCGGGATCTACCAGCGGGGGATGATGGCGAGTCAGCAGAAAAGAGCCGAGCGCCTTGTATCGGTGGCGATATTAACTCGGAATTCGGGGAAAATCCTCCATAGATTACTCGATGGCGTGTCTAATCAGGAGACAGATGCGTCTATTGAAACCGTGGCCTTGGATTCAGGCTCAACGGATGGGACGGTGGAACTCCTGGAGTCGCGGGGCGCGCGAGTGATCAATATTCGCCCGGAGGACTTCGATTTCGGCCGAAGCCGGGACCTGCTGTATCAGCATGCGCGCGGCGAATACGTCGTGAATCTTTCGCAGGACGCCGTGCCCGCGCACGCGAAGTGGCTCGAAAATCTGCTCGCACCTCTCGCGGATCCCGAAGTCGCGGTGTCGTGCGGAGCGGCGATTCCGGATCCTGAGCGTGCGGAGGCCCAGTTCCCCTGGGAGAGGAACGGCTACTTTTATTTTACGCGCGAGATGCGGAAGTTCACAGGCGCGTACGGCAGGGGCGTGTCCTTTGCGAATTCGGCGGTGCGGCGGACGGTCTGAGAACGGTTCCGCTTCGATCCGCAGCCGCTCGGCGAAGACTTTCAGTTTCAGAAGAAGATCCACGCGGCGGGCCTCAAGGCCGTGTTCCCGGACGGCGCGGAGGTGTTGCATCACCACGACTACGATCTGCGGGGGGTGTACGGGCGCTGCCGGAACGAGGGCCTGGCGCTGCGGAGATGGGTTGCATGTATGGCGAGTGGGACCTCTTGTGCGACCTTGCCGGGCCCAGGAAATACGTGCAGTGGCTGCGCGAGCTGCGCCGCGGCAGTCTTAGAAGCTCGGCCTCGGTCTTTTTCCCAGTGCTGCGGCCTATCGCGGTGTATATGGGGAGCCGCTTCGGAAAGTCCTACATAAAGTACGAGCATCAGGTGTCGGAGGCTTAGCCGCTTTTGAACAATTCGGTCGCAGAGTTCTACCGCGAGAATCCGCGGATGGTCAGCTCGCCCTTCGGGGGTGTCGACGGCCTCGACAGCGATCTCCTGCGCGATGTATTCGACCGGTTGAGAATCGATCTTGCCGGCAAGAAGGTACTGGATGTGGGCTGTGGCCGGGGATTCGCCGGCGACATCGTTCGCGAAGCGGGCGGCGAGTATACGGGTGTGGATTTCGTATCGAGCCGGGACGGATTTCGGCTGGCGCTCGGAGATGCGGCGAGACTGCCCTTTCCCGACGCGTTGTTTGACGTTGTGTTTTGCATGGATGCCTTCGAGCATTTCCCGGATCCCCATCGCGCCGCGGTGGAATTTCGGCGGGTGCTGCGGCCGGGCGGTTTCTTTTATCTGTCTGCTCCGAACTACTCGAACGTTGCGGGGATCGTGAAGCGCGTTTACGAAGGCCTCGGGCTCTACGAGAAGAATACGTGGGCGCCCTTCGGGCGGTGGCAGCCGCAGGAACTCGAGACGCCGCT
>JASJYE010000317.1 GCA_030123645.1 Candidatus Hydrogenedentota bacterium
GGCTCTTGATGCATCATACCGTGCGGATTTTATCTGTTACGGCGAAATTATTATCGAACTCAAAGCGCTCACTAAGCTGATGGACGCACACTTAAAACAAGTTATCCATTATTTGAAATCGACGGGTCTAAAGAGAGCGTTGTTGCTGAATTTTGGAGCTTCTAAGCTCGAATATAGAAGAGTAGTTTCCGACTATTAAATCAATCTTCATCTGCGCCAATCAGCGCAATCTGCGGACCAAACGGAGGTGCTCATGGCGAAGAAGTTGAATATCGGTCTCGTCGGCTGCGGGTTTATGGGCCGGGCGCATTCCAATGCTTACCGGCGGGTGAACAATTTTTTCGATCTGGAATATGCCCCCGTGTTGAAGGCGGCCTGTGCGCGTGACGAGGAGAACCTGAAGGCCTTTGCGGACCAGTGGGGTTATGAATCCATCGAAACCGACTGGCGGCGGCTCATCGAACGTGACGATATCGACGCGATCGACATCTGCACGCCGAACAACCTTCATAAGGAAATCGCCATCGCAGCCGCGGAAGCCGGTAAAATGATCCTCTGCGAAAAACCCCTTTCGATGAACGCTGCCGAAGGCGAAGAAATGTGCCAGGCCGTGGAAAAGGCGGGCGTAGCCAACACGGTCTGGTACAACTACCGCCGCGTACCCGCCGTGACCCTCGCCAAACAGCTCATCGACGAAGGGCGCCTGGGCCGTATCTTTCACTACCGCGCGGTCTTCCTTCAGGACTGGACCATCGCGGACGACGTTCCGCAAGGCGGCGAAAGTAATTGGCGGCTCGACGCTGCCGCGGCCGGCAGCGGCGTTACCGGCGACCTGCTTGCTCATTGCATCGACACCGCGCTCTGGCTCAACGGCTCCATCAAAGACGTGACGGCCATGACCGAAATCTTCATAAAGGAACGCATGCACGCCCTTAGCGGCAAGGTTGAACCCGTCAACATAGACGACGCCTGCGCGTTTCTGGCCCGCTTCGACAACGGTTCACTCGCGACCTTCGAGTCCACCCGTTATGCACGCGGCCACAAGGCCCTCTACACATTCGAGATCAACGGGGAGCACGCCTCGATTCAGTGGGACCTCCATGACCTTCATCGCCTGAACTATTTCGACCACGGCGACGATTCCATCATCAGAGGGTGGCGATCCATTCACGTCACGGACAGCGACATGCCGTACATGGACAAATGGTGGGTGCCCGGTCTACAAATTGGCTACGAACACACCTTCGTGCATCACGTTGCCGACTTTCTTGATAATCTCGCTAAGGGCCAGTCTACATCGCCGACCTTTCGCGACGCGCTGGAGACGCAATACGTGTGCGACGCCGTGTTGAAATCGGCCGAAACGCGACAATGGGAAACCGTTCCCAATGCATGATTGAGACGTGAAGGAGTATTACAAATGGGCGTGCTCGAACGAGCAGGGCAAACGATCGAGAACAGGTGGAACGATGCCGATGCGCAGGGCCTTTCCGAACAGGAACTGCTCCATTACCGCTCCAACTTGTTGGGTTCGGACCTGACGCTGACGAATTTCGCCGGTGGAAACACCTCGACCAAGGTCGCAATGCCCGATCCGCTTACGGGAAAAGATGCGCCGGTGTTGTGGGTAAAAGGTTCCGGCGGCGATCTGGGCAGCATGGGCATCAGGGGCTTCTCCACGCTGTACATGGACAAGCTGGAATCGCTCAAGGACCTCTATTGCGGCCTCGAACATGAAGATGAGATAGTCGGATATTTGCCGCACTGCACCTTCAACAATAATCCGCGTGCGGCGAGTATCGACACGCCGCTCCACGCGTTCATCCCGCGTCCCCACGTCGATCATCTCCACCCGGATGCGCTGATCGCCATCGCCGCGGCCGTCTACTTCTTCGCGTCCGAGCGATCCGCGAAGTCCACGGGCGCGTTCTCCAGTAGTTGCTTCTTCCACTGGGCGATCTGCGTCGGATGGACCTTGTAGCGCGCCCCGAACTCGCTCAGCGACCGCCCCCCTTCAGCGCCTTGAGCGCGACCTTCGCCTTGAACTCCTTCGAATGATTCTTTCGCGTCCGACTCATCTCTCGGACTCCTTTGCGGACAGTGTCCACGGTGGCGACCGGCCGGTTCAAACCCGCCAAGTCTTTACTTAGCCACCTGTCCAAAAAATGGGGGCAACTTCAGTTCACGCCCGCCTACTGCAGCGTGCCTTTCTTGCGGATAATCTCGTTTGCGAGCAATTGATGCTTCGCATTGAAGAGCCTTCCATAGACGAGCAGGACCATCAGGATGCACGCCAGCGACGTCGCGGCCGCGATCATAAACATCACCACGATCTGATACTTCACCGCTAGGAGCGGATCCGCCCCTGCAAGAATTTGTCCCGTCATCATCCCCGGCAGCGACACAATCCCCACGACCATCATCGTATTCACGATCGGAATCAGGCCCCGCCGTGTCGCATCACGCAAGACGTCGCGCGCCGCCTCCCAGCGCGTTGCACCGTGCGCCAACTCCATCTCCACGACCGTTCCCTGCTCGGCCAAACGTTCCAGCATGTGATCCATAGACAACGAAATCCCTGTCAGTGCGTTGCCAAGCACCATCCCCAACAGCGGAATGACGTAGCGTGGCTCGTACCACGGCTCAACGCCGATAACAAGCTCCGTCACGCTAAATGTCGTGGCCAAGCCGCAGAGCACCAGCGTTCCAAAGGCGCGGCCCGTCGCCCCTGAAAAGGTCCGGCTCGGGCGCGCCACCGCAGCTCGGCTCGCGGCAATCATCATGAGCGCCATCGCGAGAAGCAAAGTCATCGACGAGCTGTGTTCGAAAACCCACTTGAGTACGTATCCAATCAGAAGAAGCTGCACCACGGTACGCACCGATGCCAGTGCCAGCCGCCGCTCTAGTCCCAGCCGCAAGCCCAGGCTCACAACCCCCGCAACTGCAACAAGGCATGCGGCGATAGCCAGCTGGGTGGCGTCCAAGGGAATCGGGCCGCCGTTCATCCTACGGCCTCCGCGGCCACCGTGTGCGGCGACAGGTCAAGCGACTTATCGCACAACCTTTGGATTTGCTCTAGGTCGTGCGTCACCAGAAGGATTCCGCCACAACGCTTCTCGTCTATCGCCTGCCGCAAGAGATCTTCAACGAGGCCAATGGCCTCTGCGTCCAGCGCGCTGGACGGCTCGTCAAGCAACAGCACGACAGGCCGGATCAAGAGCGCGCGAACGAGACACACTCGCTGCTGCTGCCCGACCGACAGCGATCGCGCCGGTTGGTCAAGGCGCTGGGCCCCGACCTCGAGACGGTCCAGCAATTCCGCCGCTTCATCTCTCGGAAAAGGGCGCTCCGAAGATTCATACGCGAAGACCCGCGCAAGATTCTCTTCCACGCTCGCGTCGAGAAGCACGGGTTGCTGTGCGGCCAACACTACCTGGCGCCGGAACGCCGGCCAGCCGTCCTCTCCGGCGGGGCGCCCCTTGAATCGGACTTCCCCTGATGACGCGTCTCTCAGACCCGCCACGCAACGCAGCAATGTCGACTTACCGCAGCCCGACGGGCCATACAACCCCACGATCTCTCCCCGGTCCACGGAGATGCGAACGTCCTCCAGCAACGAAACGCCGGCCTCCGCAACGCAGACGCCTTCCAAATTCAGCAACTGTTCCTTCACGTCACCTCGGGATTCTGT
>JASJYE010000318.1 GCA_030123645.1 Candidatus Hydrogenedentota bacterium
TTGGGGGTGTGGTAGTAGCTGAGGTACAACCGAGGCACCCCCAAACAAGTTTGGCAGTGGCAGCCGCGACGACGTCAGAGCGGACACAGTTTTATTTCAAATGCTTCAAAATATCGCACCTTTGATCGATTGCGGCGTCGCATTGAAGCGGTAGCTCCCTGTGCGCCGCCGCTTCTCCTGCACCGCCGCCAATACATGCATGCGCCCGGCTGTTTCCGAAGGCTTGATCCGTGGCGCAAACGTCACGTCCGCGACAACGTCGCCCAGCGACTTGTACAACGCCAATTGGCAACCTACGCAGCGCCCCGAGCTCGCCAACGCCTCGCGTTCACCGCATTGCGAACAGGTCCCCTCCGGCTCGAGATCGCGCGCCAGCACGGGCGCGTCTCGAAGGATTTTCCTCACACGTGTCTTGTCTAGCCGCGTGTCCGCCGCGATTTCAGACAAGCACCGCGCCTTCCTCATCTGGACGGAAGTCTCCACGAGCGCTCGAGCCGCTTCATTCTCAAGGTAGCAATCCGCGCACAGCTCTGAGCCGTGGCGTGTGTTATACACGCGGCCGCACGTTGCGCAGTTCCCCAATGTCAGCGCCATGGCCTAGAGCTCCTTGGCGATTTCGTCCACTTGATCGTGTAGATGCGCAATATCCCCCTCGTTCATTATAACCCACCGGGCAAGACGAAGTTTAGTCTCCGGCGGCGTCTGCGCCTCGATACGCCTGAGCGCCTCCTCCTCCGTCATGCCCCGGCTCGCCATGAGCCGCCTGATACGCTCCTCACGCGGGCAATGGACCACGATCAGCCCGGCCATGCCCTCGCGGAGTCTTCCGTCCTCTGCATGAAGCGCCGCCTCGATTATGACCGCTTCATGCGCCTCGTCCACCAACTTCGCGGTCCGCGATGCGACTTCCCGCCCCACCGCAGGATGCACCAGCGCGTTCAGACGCTTGAGCGCCGCCGGGTCCGCGAAGACGATTGCGCCGAGCTTCTCGCGGTCGATGCGCCCCTCAGTCAATATCTCCTCACCAAAGTCCTCAATCACCTCTTTCTCGGCGGCTCCGCCGGGCTCAAGCGTCTCGTGCGCAACGCGGTCCGAATCGATGACGGGGATGCCCAGCTCTTCGAAGCGGCGGCTGGCCTCCGATTTTCCCGCCGCTATTCCCCCTGTCAACGCGTAAATCTTCATGGTCACCTCAGTTGGCGTACCCGATCATTCAACAGAGATTTCGATCGGATGCTGGACATGCAACGGCATCTTCAACGTGATCAGGAGCCTGTTCTCCGGTTCGTGTGAAACAAGCCTCGTCTCAAGCTCGGCGGGGTCCTCATTGATCAGCAGCCGGACATTCGGATGCCTAAGCGACTTGGGCACCGCCAGCTCGATGACACGAATAAACATGGGGCTCTCAAAAGTAACGCGCAGTTCCTGACGGTACGGCGGACCCGGCCTAACCTGATACGTCAGCCATCCGAAGGTCAGCGGCGTAAACAGCGGGGTCGACAGATGGTGCACGCCCTCCGGCAGTCGCGGCGCGATTCTCACGGTTTGCTCAGGTACGCTGAGGCTGAAACCCTGAAGCGCGAATAGCGAATGCCAGATCGACAGCGCCCCCATATGCCGGTCCTGCTTCGAACCGCATGCCTCGTCACGCTCCGCATCCCAGGCAAGCGGCTGGTTGTACGCCCGCTGAGCCTTCACGTGTATATTTTGATAAACGCTCCGTATCATCTCAAGGCCCTTGTCGACACTGCCGTGATAGATCTGCGGACATGCAAGGTAAGAGACCGTGTACGAAGGCCAGCACGTGTCCGCGTCCGGATCGCTCGCTGAGCCCGGCGGGTTCTGACAGGGCGTGCCGTCCGGCGCATAGCCTTTCGCGAAGCCGCCTGGGCGCTGATTGAGCCGCTCAATACTATCGAGCGCCCTGCCGATGCGCTCGTGCGAGAATCCGGCCTCGAGGTTGAGAAAGTCCGCGTACCACGCCCCGGCCAACTGCCCGCTCAGGCAGCCGTCATCGGATCTTGAAGGCTCCCCCGAGCCCGGCGCGGCCTCGTGATAGAGCCGGTAATAGCCCTCTTCATCGTTCCAGAGCCGGTGCTCGAAATTCCGAAGCGCCCTTCGCGCGCGCGCCTCATAGAACCGGGCCTCCTCCTCGTGCTTCAAGTGTCGCGCCATTTTCGCATACGCGAGCATCGCATCGATCCACAAGCCGCCCGTGTAGCTGCTCAGACCGTGCATCTCCCATCCTCGAAACGTCGTCGCGTCCCCGTGTACGTCTGGAATCCCGTCCCGGTCGTCGTCTCCTCGCATCGAATATTGAATCGCTTCCCGGAGTCGCGGGAAAAGATTGATCAACGTCACCGTCTTACCCGTCAATTGGAAATTGCGATACGCCATCAGAATGAACTTCGCGTTCAGGTCCGTCATCTCGTCCGGGCCGCCCCCGTAACCCGGTTTCCGGATCGTCCCATGACCGAGATCGCGATACATTCGCCCCGGCGCAGATTCCCCGTCCGTCCGTCCGAATAACTCCAGCTCGCGCTCGGCAAATCCCGGAAAGAACAGCAACGTTCCGATCGATGAATAGAAACTGCGATCCAAAACACCCATCGCGGGGTCCAGCGGCGTCTCCATCATTGCAAACTCGCCGTCCCGGGTGAGCATCGTGTTCGTCGTAAAGACATGGCTGTTATTGATCAGCATCCGCGTGTACCAATCCGGAAGTGACGACTGTAAAAACCGGTTGTGCCAACTCGACACGGCCCGCAGGAAGTACTCCGAATGCTTTAGACCGTACTCGGCCACATGCAGCGCACTTTCATATTTGGCTGCGTAAGCGTTTCCCAGGTCGCGCCCCTCCACCACGTAGTACGGGCAATACCATGTCAGAAGGAACACTAAACGGCGTGTTTCCCCCGCGGCCAGGCTCGCCGACGTACAAATGGCCCCGCAATGCGCCTGGGGATCGGAGGAAATAGTGCCAGGCAAGGTGCCCGATTTATCGAATGACTCCCAGATCTTCTTAATATCTCCTTCGGACTTCCTGCGCCAGGACGCGTGTGCCGTGCGCATCCCGTCCGCCGGCGTGGCCACAAGGCAGTAATTTCCATCGGCGTTGCCCACGCACGGCTCCATATGCCCAAATGAAAGCCCCACGGGACGCGTCGGCATCTCGTCGATTACAGCTCCGGCCTCCTCCACATGCAGCGTTTCGTCTATTTGCCGGTAAGACACGGGACGGATCCGCCCGCGATCTTCCGGCGACTCGTCTGCGGTGCACCCTCGCAGGTTTTCCCAGTTGAACAATCCAGAGATACTAAACGTTTCATCCGTCGGGTTCGTGAATTGCAGCGCGAAGATGATAAGCGGAAGCGTCGAGGCTTCCGTATCATAAGGAATGATTGGGGCGAGACAGCTCCACTGAAGCTCCAGCGGAAAGCACTCCGGCGCAATACGATAATTCGCGCTGGGATAGAGCCCGAACCAAGACATTTCTCGAGAGGACGTGTAAGGCGCAAAGATCCCCGCTTCCTTAAAGGGAACCGATGTTTCCGGTTGAAGGATTCGCGTGGCCACCTCATTGCCCCGCGCTGCCCGAACGGCCAGGAAAGACCCGGAAGCGAAAGGGATTCGCGTGGCCGCGGTGCGATTGTTGTTTATCGTGATGTTGCGGAACCGGGCATC
>JASJYE010000319.1 GCA_030123645.1 Candidatus Hydrogenedentota bacterium
AGTCCCTGTTTTTGGGCGATCGATTGGTTTTTCACCAGCTCCAGTGGCCCCTATTTCACCCCTAGATGGACTATCCACTAGGGGTGCGATCCACAGTTGAGGATGTTTATGGAGACACCTGCGCAAGGTCTAGCTGCGTTTGGAGATACGCCGCAAGAAAGGGACAGGCATGTCTTCGCTCGTACCTCGCTACGCTTGCATCAGTCCCTTTTTTGCCTAGTTTTCTGAAAAACATCTTTGGAATATAATGAGCCATCAGCTTGAGTCACATCACTAGAACGATCTATCCAATTACTGCCGCTGCAACTCGAGGGTCTTCGCGATGAATCTAATAGAGACAGTTCGCGCAGAATGTGTGGCTACGGCCGCAGAACCTGCCGACAAGGAAGAAGTGCTCAGGGCGGTCGCGCGCCTAGCCAAATTGAGTCCGGTACTTGCTGAAGTGCCGGAGGCGACGATTCTGCAGGGGCTTCAAGCACGGGAGGCCCTCGGGTCGACGGGCTTTGGCAAGGGGATCGCCATTCCCCATTGCCGGCTCGAGTCCATCGACGAGTTCGTAGTGGGCCTAATGTCCATTCGCGACGGAGCCGACTTCGATGCTCTTGACGGCGGCAAGGTTAGTCTTGTGGCATTCATCATCGCACCCGAGAGTGACGCTGACAACCACATCCGCATGCTGTCGGCCATCTCGCAAACTTTAAGTATTCCTGGTGCGATTGACGAATTGACGGCGCAGAAGTCCCCTGAGACCCTTCGCGAGAGTTTCCTCCGTTTAACGAGGGACGACTCGGAAGAAGGCGAACACACTACCATGAGCCTTTTTCACGTTCTTGTTCAAGGCGAGGATCGTTTTCGAGACATCCTCGAGATTCTCACGGCCGCGGAATCGAACTCGATTGCGGTATTGGAGGCGGAGAATACTCGCGCCTACCTCGCGCGGATGCCGCTTTTCGCCGGCTTTTGGAGCGATTCCGCAAAGGGTTTTAACCGCCTCATCGTCGCGGTTGTGGACAAGCGCCTCGCCAATGAGACGGTACGCCGTATCGAGAGCGTTACGGGGAGCCTGGACACGGTGAAGGGCGTATTGGTGACCGTTCAAGACCTCATCTATTGCTCGGGTTCGATAGGTCCCTGAAAGGAAATCGCCCGCGATGGATCTTTCGGGACTCAATCTCTCCCCCCTGACCCTAATGGGGGCGGTCGCTGTTCTCGGCCTCTACGCGGGCCGTGGATCGAAGTGGCTCAGGATGCCCTCGCTCATCGGGTACATGATCCTGGGGGTCCTCCTCGGCCCTTCAATCCTGAACGTCCTGACCGAGAGCGTCTCGGAGGGTCTCGGGTTCATCACGGAGGTGGCCTTGGGGTTCGTGGCCTTTAGCATCGGGGCGGAACTCAGCCTTTCCTCGCTGAAGCGCTTGGGTTATGGAATCATCTCCATCATTCTCGTTGAGTCCTTCTTGGCCTTCGCTATCGTCGCCATCGCGATCTATCTATTGACCGATGACCTTGTCCTGGCGCTCATATTTGGCTCCATGGCGCCGGCCAGCGCTCCCGCCGGCACCGTGGCCGTCATTCAAGAGTACAAGGCCAAGGGTAAGTTGACAGATGCGCTCTACGCCGTGGTCGGATTCGACGATGGTCTCGCCATCATAATTTTCGGGTTTGCCGCTGCCGTATCGAAGAGTCTTCTAGTCGCCGAGGCCACAGGTACGGCTGCCGGCATTCTCCCGGCGCTCGCCGACCCGGCTATCGAGGTGGGCTTGAGCTTGCTCGTCGGAACAATCATCGGATTTCTGTTCTGCCAGTTGGTGCGCAAGTTAAACGCCTCTCACGATCTCTTCATCATCGTTTTCGGCGCCGTGTTGATAGCCACCGGCCTCTCGATTCGGTGGCATCTCTCACTCATTCTCACCAACTTGGTCTTGGGCTTCGTCTTGGTCAACACGCGCAATGAAACACTCGTCCGACGCGTCATGGCCCCCGTTCTCGAGATCATGCCCCTGCTATTTATTCTGTTCTTCTGCCTTGCCGGGGCCCACTTGGAACTCCGAGCCCTGCCCGCCCTCGGCCTCGTTGGCATCGTTTACATTGCCGGGCGATCGGCCGGCCTGCTAAGCGGCGCATGGCTAGGCGCCACGATTGGCCGGGCCGACGAAAAACTTCGAAAGTACCTGGGCCTGGGCATCCTGTCACAGGCCGGCGTGGCCATCGGACTCGCCCTCATCGTGAGGCAGGAGTTCGCTCAGTTGGCCGAGGAGTACGACCTCGAACACGCCGCCTATGTCGGGGCTTCAGTCTTGTCGACCATTACGGCCACAAGCATCTTCTTCGAACTCATTGGGCCGATATTGACGAAATTCGCGCTCGGGAAGGCTGGTGAAATCGGAGAGTCCGCCCCAAAGAACTAACCCAAGTCGAGATTTCCCATATGAACGTGCCCGCGGCCGCCGTAGGCTGATTATCAGCGATGGCTCTATCCTTCCGGTGGGCAGCGTGAATCTGCGTGGCCATGCCCGCGATTTTCAATAGGATGCCTTGAGACTTCATAATCGGACGCGCGAACGGCTGGTGTTCATTGATATAGGTGACGGCTGCGTCGTAGGCAATGCGCGATACCGGCGCAGATCGCTGCGTTGCCTGTGGGCTCAGGCCCGAAAGCGGCCCTGGCACAGTGCGGTGCTTTCCTTTGTAACCGCCTGCTGCGCCCTACGCACTGTTCTTGGGAAAGGGTAGAATTGAGCAGATAAGGAGACCTATGGCGATGAATGCGCGAGATACCCGCTTGGGCGCCAGACGAAAGCGTGGCGCCTTGCGTCTGGGGCTGGTGCTTGTTTTGGTTTTCGCGGGCGGCGCCGCGCTGGGATGGGTTGTTTCGCCCGGTGTGCCGGCATCCGAGGAAGATCCACGTGTTGTAACCGTGAGGGACACCGCAGCAGAAGAAGCCCTTGAGGAGAAAATCGCGCTCTTGGAGGCCTATCGAGACACGGTGGTGTCGGCGAATCGAGATATGATCAATCAAATCGCGGCGTTGATGGAAGCGCAAGCCAATGCCGAAGAGGCCACGCTTGAATTAGTCGAGCAGTTCGAGAGCGAGGCTCCAGAGCCAGAGCCAGAGCCTGCCTCCGAGCAGCGCGAGGCGCGCGAGAGGCGAAGACAGCAATTTGAACAATGGCGCGAACGCTTCCAAGGGCAAGCTCGGGGGATGTGGGATGAGCAATTTGCGATGATAGACGACCCGGCCGCGTTAGAGAGCTTGGAGGCTCTGTCGGAATGGCGGGACTATCAACGGGAGTTGGGGCGGCAACTGCGCGAGATCGAATCGGAGGAAGACCGGAACGCCGTCATCGATGAAATGCGGGAGGCCCGCTGGAACGCTCAGCAATTGCTGAATGACCGACAAGACTCGGTCTTGAGAACATTCGCCGAGAAACAGGGCATCACGGGCGATGCGAATCAGGACCAGTTTGTCGATCAACTTCGCGAGACCCTGCAAAACCCGTTCTTCCGGATGGAACGCGCGCTTGTCGGCGGAGGCCCACAGGGCTGGAGGGGCTTCGGGTCTCGGGGCTTCGGACGGCCGGGGAATCGATAGTCCCGGCGCCTCACTAAATGGTACTATGGCCGCGCTACTGTGACCATTTTCAGCGCTTGCCGGCATGATGACATTTCACCTGAGGAAAA
>JASJYE010000320.1 GCA_030123645.1 Candidatus Hydrogenedentota bacterium
TGAGTATCTTGTTCCAGGCCTTGTCGGTGTCCTTGTCGGTCAGTGTGCGCTCGTTATTCTGGAAGCGCAGGCTGAGCGCGACGCTCTTCTTGCCTTTGGGAATCTGATCGCCTTTGTAGATGTCGAAGACCTCGATTTCCTGCAGCAGCTTCCCCCCCGCCTTTTGGGCTGCCGCCTGCAGCTCGCCCGCAGGCGTCGCCGCGTCGACAACGACAGCAATGTCGCGGAGGGAGGGCGGATGCGCCGGAATTTCAGAAAATTGGGCGGCGCCGGGCGTCTTTTTTAGCAACGAGGTCAGGTCGAGTTCAGCGAGGAGAAGCGGCTGATCGAGTTCAAATGCGGGCAACACATCGTCCGCCACTTGGCCGATGTGGCCGATGCCATTTCCGTGGAGAAGGATTTCCGCGGCGCTCCCGGGTGCGAAGGTGGGATAATCGGCCGCGGCAAAGGCCGTGTCAGCAGCGCCCATGAGTGTCAGGAGACCTTCGACGTAGCCCTTGAGGTCGTAGATCTTCACGGGTTCCTCCGAGCGGCTCCAGTGCTTGTCTGAGGACTGCCCAGCCAGCGCGATGCCGAGATGCAGCCGCTCCCTTGCCGGGGTCTCGCTCTCGTCTGTGGTGTAGATAGGGCCTATCTCGAATATACGAACGTTACTGCGGTTCTTACGAAGGTTGTCCGATGCGGTATGCAGCAGGGCAGGAATCAGACTTGTTCGCATGAGGGCGTGCTTTTCAGACAGGGGATTCTCCAGTGTGATCGCATTGCTCAACTGGCCCTCCAGAGATGCCTTGCGAAGGTCCTCAGGATCAAGAAAAGTCCAGTTCACGATCTCGGTGAGCCCCACGTGCGTCAGGTAATTTCGCAATGTACGCAGGGGTTTTTGCTCGGGCGCGTAAACCTCTTCGACGGACCGGACCTTGGGCAGCGTCGCGCTGATGTTGTCGTAGCCATACAGCCGGGCGATCTCCTCGATGAGGTCGGCTTCCTGCGTCGCGTCGTGCCGCCAGGTAGGCACCGTGAAGGTGAGCGAGCCGCTGTTCGTGGACGCAAGGTCAAAGCCCAGCGATTCGAGGCATTTCTGTTGTGTTTCAGGCGGAACATCGCAACCTAAAAGCGCGTTGGTACGGTTGAAACGCAACGTAATGGCCTTCCGTTCCGGCGGATTGGGGTACTCATCCAACGCGCCCTTATGGAGCTCAGCCCCTGCGACTTCGCACATCAGTTGGGCGGCCCGCCTAGAGGCGAAGTCCGCCATTTCAATGTCCACGCCGCGCTGGAAACGCTGTGACGCCTCCGTGATCGTATTGAGCGCCCGCGCGGTCCGCCGCACCGAGACCGGGTCGAAATACGCGCTCTCGAGAAAGACCTCGGTGGTGCCCTCCCCCACTTCGCTGTCGAATCCGCCCATGATACCCGCGACAGCGACAGGGTCCTTGCCGTCGGCGATCACGAGCATCTCCGGGGTCAATTTGTGCTCGGTCTGGTCGATTACCTTGATGGTTTCCCCGTCTTTCGCCCGGCGAACGACGATGCGCTGCTCGTGCAGTTTCTGCGTGTCAAAGGCGTGGAGCGGCTGGCCCGTTTCGAGAAGGACGTAGTTGGTGACGTCGACGATGTTGTTGATCGGGCGTTGTCCCGCCGCAATAAGCCGCTGCGCCATCCATTGCGGCGAAGGGCCGAGCGTGACGCCGCTCAAGAGCCGCCCGATGTAGCGCGGGCAGAGGTCGGGGGCGTCAATCGTGACAGACGATACGTCGGCAGCTTTCTTGCTGCTTTCCTGGAGCCTAAGGGCGGGCAGGCTGTGCGAAAGGCCGTAGGCAGCGCCCAATTCGCGCGCGATACCGATCAGACCGGCCCAGTCGCCGCGGTTCGGCGTAACCTCGATTTCGAGCACGACCTCGTCGAGCCCGAGCCGCGGTTTAACGTCCTCCCCCACTCTGAAATCGCCTTCGAGGATCAGCAGGCCTTCATGGTCTTCGCCCAGGCCCAGCTCGCGCGCCGAGCACATCATGCCCTGCGATTCGACTCCGCGCATCTTGCGCTTGCCGATCTTGAAGCCGCCCGGAAGCGTTCCGCCGACGAGCGCCGTGGGCACCTTGTCCCCCACTTTCATGTTCGATGCGCCGCAAACGATCTGCGCGGGTTCATCCGCCCCTACGTTCGTTTTGCAGACCACTAACTTGTCCGCGCCGGGGTGCGGCTCGATAGAGAGGATCTCGCCGACGACGACGTGTTGAATGCCCTCACCCAGCCGTTCGACGGACTCAATCTCGAGCCCGAGCATGGTCATTTTGTCGCACAGCTCGTCCACGCCGACTTCGAGGTCGATGTATTCTCTCAGCCAATTCAGCGGGATTTTCATCGCTCAGAACTGCTCCAGGAAGCGCAGGTCGTTCTCGAAGAGGTAGTGGATGTTCGGAATGGAATGCTTGACCATCGCGATGCGGTCAATCCCGAGACCGAAGGCGAAGCCGGAATATCTCTCATAATCGTATCCGGCGGAGCGGAAGACCTCGGGATGGACCATGCCGCAGCCGAGAATTTCGAGCCATTGCGACTTTGTCTCCCCCGTGTTGCGGTCTTTGGCGGTCCAAAGGATGTCGACTTCGGCGGAGGGTTCCGTGAAGGGGAAGAAATGCGGCCGGAAACGCAGTTTGACGTCCTTGCCGAAGAGCTTGTGGATGAAGTGGTGCAATGTACCCTTGAGGTCTGCGAAAGTGACGCCCTCATCGACCAGAAGGCCCTCAATCTGGAAGAACATCGGGCTGTGGCTGGCATCGTAATCGACCCGGTAAACGCGCCCCGGCGCAATGACCGCGACGGGCGGCTTGACCTTTTCCATCACGCGCATCTGCAGCGGCGAGGTGTGCGTTCGCAGGACGTCCCCGGGTTTCACGTAGAAGGTGTCGTGCGAGTCGCGCGCCGGATGGTCCTGCGGCGTGTTAAGCGAATCGAAGTTGTAGTATTCGGTCTCGATGTCGGGGCCCGTCGCGACCTGATAACCGAGTTCGGAGAAAATGTCCACAATTTCGTCTGTCACTTGCGTAATCAGGTGAAGGTGGCCCCGGGGCGGGACACGTCCCGGTAGCGAAAAGTCCACAGTCGCGGTCGCTGTAGTGCTGAAGGACGCCGCGCTGGTCGCGGTAGCATGCTTCACTTTCCCCTTGTTCGCGTCAAACTCAATTTTCTTTGCCTCGATCTCCTCTAGCAGAGTCGCCTTCACCTGGTTCGCCGCCTTTCCCAGCGCCGCGCGTTCCTCGGGTGGGGCTTTGCTCACGCTGCGCAGGACGTCGGTGAGGATGCCTTTGCGGCCGAGCCACTTCACGCGGAATTCTTCGAGCGCGTCCGGGTCCGCGATGCTCTTAATTTCGGCGCGGCTCTCCTGTTGAAGCGCTTCTATTTTTCCTGATGCTGTCTGCACCGTCTTTGCCATATCTCGGCCCGGAGGCCCAAATCCAATTCAATCCACCGGCTGTGCCGGTGAGAATTCATAAGGTTCTAGCGTTCCAGCGTTTGTCTTTTTGACAGGATGACAGGATGACCAGAGTTTTTCAGTCTTTTTTTTTCACCACGAAGTACACGAATCGCACGAAGATCTGCCCGCATAGTTTCTCTGTGGTCCATTTTCCTTTTTTCGCTCTCTTTTCTTAACCGCACAAACACCGCAACGGCCTCTC
>JASJYE010000321.1 GCA_030123645.1 Candidatus Hydrogenedentota bacterium
AGATCGCGGCTGCAGATTGAAACCGGGCGGAAACCGTCCGTGCGCCCGCTCATGGTGTCACGCTCTTTCAGGCCCACGCTGTCGATCAGCACCTCTTGCTCAGTGCCGACGTAGCGCCGGATGTCCTCTTCGTGAATTTGCTTCTGGAGATCGATTACGCGCTTCAGGCGCTCTTCCTTGACCTCGCGGGGCACGTTATCGTCCATCTCGGCGGCCTTCGTCTTTGGCCGCGGCGAGTATTTGAAGGGGAAGATCATCGAGAACCGCACCTCGCGGACGAGGTCTAGAGTTCGCTCGAAGTCCCCCTCGGACTCCGTCGGGAAACCGGCGATAAGGTCGGTGCTGAGCTCGAGATCGGAGTTGATGGAGCGCATATAGCGCACTTTCTCGAGATATTCCTCGATGGTGTGTTGGCGGCGCATGATGTCCAGGACCCGGTTCGAGCCGGATTGGAAGGGCAGATGCAGCTGGTTGCAGATGGTCTTGCGCGACGCCATAAGGTCGCTGAGGGCGTTGGTCCAGTCATTGGGATGCGGCGAGGTAAAACGTAGTCGTTCGAGACCCTCGACCTGCGAAATCGCGTCCAGTAGTTCATAAAACCCGGAATCGCGCGCGCGATATGAGTTTACGTTCTGCCCAAGCAGCCAGATCTCCTTTGCACCGTGCTCGACGAGGTGCCGGACCTCGCGGAGAATGTTCTCCGCCTCGCGGCTGACTTCGCGGCCGCGCGTGTATGGCACGACGCAGAAGGTGCAGAAGTTGTCGCAGCCCTTAGTGATTGAGACGTAGGCCTTGCAGCCCTCCACGTGCCCGCGCTCGACCCATTCCTCGGGGATGAAATTCTGGACGCGGCGCTCGTGCCGCTGCCATTTCGTCATTAGTACCCGCTCGCCTCGCTCCACCCGCGCGATCATCTCTGGAAGATTGAACAGGTTGTCCGGCCCGAAGACCATGTCGACCACTTTCTCGCGCTTGAGGATGCCTTCTCCTTCCTGCTGCGCGACGCAGCCGCCAACGCCGATAATCAGGCCCGGCCTTTCTTGCTTGAGCTTGCGCAGACGGCCGAGTTGGCTCCAGACTTTGTTCTCGGGGTTGTGCCGCACCGAGCACGTGTTCACGAGAATGAGATCCGCATCTTCGGGCGTCGGCGCCATCTCGTAGCCCTCCGCTTCGAGCAGCCCGATCATTCGATGCGTGTCGTGCTCGTTCATCTGGCAGCCGTAGGTTTGGATGAAGGCTTTTTTCATGCTTGTGCGAGCTTGTAACTTCTTGAGATTCTGCGGATTACGACCGGATCCGGACTATAGCACGCGTCGACGGAACGCTTCAAAGACACGTCGTGGACGCGAGTCGCGAAACGGCTTTTTTGTTATACTGCCGTCCTTGTGCCGCTCCGCAAAATGGAGGTCTGCATGGGCTTTTATTCGAAGGTCATTTTCCCGCGCCTCCTCGATCTTGTGATGACGACCGGGCAGATGAAAAAGCGCCGCGCGCAGGTGCTGGCCGATGTCTCGGGCGACGTGTTCGAGATTGGCTTCGGCACCGGCCTCAACCTGCCCTTCTACCCGGACAGCGTCAAGGAACTCACGACGGTGGACGTCAATCCCGGCTGCACCAAGCTTGCGCAAAGGCGTATTGCGGAATCCGGCATCACGGTACACAATCAGGTGCTCAATGCCGAGTCCCTTCCCATGGACGACGAGAGCTTTGACAGCGTGGTGTGCACGTGGACCCTGTGCAGCATCGACAACGTCGAGAAGGCCCTGAGCGAAGTCCGGCGTGTCCTGAGGCCCGGCGGCAAACTCTTCTTCGTCGAGCATGGCGCATCGCCCGACGAAAAGGTTCGAAAATGGCAGGACCGGCTGACGCCCTGCTGGAAAGTCATCGGCGACGGCTGCCGTCTCAACCGCAACACGGAAGAGCTGATACAAGATCAGCACTTCGAGATCACCTCGCTCGACAAGGGATATATGGAAAAATCGCCGCGTTTCGCGGGTTACATGTACCAGGGCGTGGCCACGAAGACCTAGGGACCGGGGCCGGGCGACGCGATCGCTGCGAAGGAGACCCATGGCACGCGCTTTTGATAAAATCGGCAATGCGGTTGCACGGATCATCGCAGAGTTTTCGCGCTTGAAACGGCGCAGGGAAGGTATTGTGAAGGAAATCACCACCGTCGACGAGTTGAACGACTGCCTGGAGAGCACGTCTGAGCGGCCTGTGTTTATTTTCAAGCACAGTACGCGCTGCCCTATTTCCGCCAGGGCGAAGTCCCGCGTCGCCCAGTTCCTCGACAGCAAAACGGACAAGAACGGCGGCCTTCCCGAGTTCTATCTCCTCAAGGTCGTCGAATCGCGCGCCGCGTCCAATGCGCTCGCCGAGCAGCTCGGCGTCGAGCACCAATCCCCACAGCTTATCCTCGTCGACAAAGGCCGCAGCATCTGGAACACCTCCCACCACAACATCAACGCCGACAACATCGAAAAAGCCATCCAAAGCGCCGCCGCCTAACCCGTCCCGATTCTCTCTTTACCTCCTATGCCGTCCGCCCTCTCTCGTCATTCCCGCGCAGCGGATCTTCCAAAAACTCTACGATTCGTTTTTTTCGATAGCGCAAGAAAGTGTCTGTAAAAGCGTTTGCTGTGGCCGGGCGAAGGCCGCAGCCGAGAGACCTTGCGCTATTTGGAAACACTCAACCTGCGATGCAACCGCGCCTATCTCCTCAAAGAATCCTTCGGCGAACTGTGGACCTACACCACCAAAGGCTGGGCCAAACGATTCCTTAAGAAGTGGTTTTGTTGGGCGACCCATTCGAGGCTCAAACCCCTGCGCGATTTCGCATGGACCATACGCCGCCACGAAGACCATATCCTCAACTACGTCGAGATGCCCATTACCAAAGGCGCCGTCGAAGGCATGAACAACAAAGCCAAAGTCGTCAGCCTCTGGTGCTACGGATTCCGCACCGCCAACACCTACCTCACCGCCCTATACCAATGCTTGGGAAAACTCCACGAGCCGGAATTGGTGCACAGATTCTTGTGAGGAGCCAAGTTTATGTGGGTCCGTTTGCTGCTACTGCGCCGGTGGCGTTCGCTGCGAATGCGTCGAGCTGTTCCTGGAGAATGCTTTCAATGGCGCCGATCAGGGACTCGACCTCCGGATTGAGCGCGTTGAGTGCCCCAAGAATGTCCTGCGCTTCTTGTATGCCTTGTTGAATGGCCGTTCCAATGAAGGTTGCGAATTCCTGTCTGGCATCGTCTTCGGAGAGCTCCTGGTGGTTCCCGAGATATTGATTGAAAAACCCGAGTGCGAAATCGACGATCCGTTGCGCCGTGGCCTCGGGGGAGGTGTCGAGCGTGGCGCCCTCCGGGATGCCGAGTTCCGCTCGCGCGTCATTGACGACTTGCCGCAGTCGCTCGAGGGCGCGTTCGACGATAATGCTGGAGGCTTCGGCCGCGGATGGCGGTTGCGCACCGAAGCGCACCGAGTCCTTTCCCGCCTTAAAAGGACTTCGTGAATGAATCGATCCGGTGCCCGGCGACAATGGGGCCCTTGGAAGTACAGAAAATAGCGGATTTACTGCGATGTTCATGACGCGGCCTCCCATGTGTAGCGATGTCGCTACGGCCTGCCCATCCCACTATGGTTATCGGCATTTGACGCACCAACTTTA
>JASJYE010000322.1 GCA_030123645.1 Candidatus Hydrogenedentota bacterium
TCGTATACGGGCGGGCGGTGAAGATGTCCGTTAAAAGGGAGAGGGCACTATGGCGAAGTTTTCAATGGTGAAGATTCGCGGGTTCTTCGCAGCCGTATTCGCGCTGACATTGGTGGTGATCCTCGCATCGGTTGGTACGGCGGTCCTGGGGATAGACCTGCCCGTACTCAGCACTATAGCCGGCTTTTTCGGCGTTGGAGTCGCTGAAGGCTAGAGCTGTTGAAGCTCATATTGTCCTATTGGCTGCTACTCCGCCTTCGGCCTGCAAGGGTGCCACCGCCAAACTCGTTTGGGGGTGCCTTCGAAGCCAACCCCCTGCCCGCTATCATATAAACTGCGCTTGACGGGGGCACCCATGACTTCTTTTTCCTTGCCGGCCTCGTGCTCGCTACGCGCAACACGAACCATCTACTCTTAAAGCACTTTTGGCGCGGCTACATCTCTATCATGATCTTGAATGAATCGGGCTGAGTGGCCCTCTCCAGCGCCCTTACCCCGTCCTTCAATTCGATCGTGTCCGTGATCATCGCCCCCACCTCGACAGTCCCCATAGCAAGCGCATCCAGCGCGGGACGAAACGGGCCGCAGCGCGACCCGAGGACGCGCACCTCGTTGATGACGGGCACGCTCAGGTCAAAGGCGGTGGGATGCGCGACGGTCGTCTTGAGCACGATAGTGCCTTCGGGCCTGACGAGTTCCAGCGCGCGCGGGAAGCCCCCGTAAGACCCCGTAGATTCGACTACGATGTCCGCCGCGCCGCGCTCACGCGGTTCGTCCACATGCGCGGTCGGGATCTGCAGGTGCTTCAGCACTTCGAGTTTCCACTGGTTCTTGCCGATACACAATAGATTCTTGGAATGCGTATAAAGTACTTGGGCGATTAGCTGTCCAAGCTTCCCCGCCCCCAGGATGACGATACGGTCAGTGGATGCGATCTCAATTTGTTCGGGGATACGAAACGCAGCCGCGAGCGGTTCCGTAAACACGGCAATTTCATCGCTGACCGTATCGGGCACGATGTGCAGGTTTTGCTCGGGAAGGGTGACAAACTCCGCGAAGGCGCCGTTCCGCCCTTGGATGCCGAGTACGGTGCGGTTCGTGCAATGGTGGGGCAGCTCCATTCGGCAGATCGGGCAGGTGTGGCACGCGCAGTTAATCTCCCCCACGACGCGCTTGCCCTGCAGAAAGCTATTTTCGCATTCTTCGACCACGCCCACAAACTCATGGCCCAGTACACCTCGAAATCCCATATAGCCCTTCATGATTTCGAGGTCGGTATTGCAGATCCCCGCTTTTAGGATCCGGATCAGCGCTTCTCCCTTTGCCGGGCTTGGAGTAGGGAGGTCAATGACTTGCGCTTCGCCGTCAAAATATAGGGCCTTCATGGGTCCTCTTTACAATTGCCGGAACCACCGGTTTGGTATCGGAACCACCGGTGTGGTACCGGAATCAAGGGTTTGGTATCGGAAGCGCCGGCTTGGTAATCGGGTCACGCGGCGGGCGTGCCTTGCTCCGTGCAGCGGCGTGACCAAGCGCACTCCCGAACGAGTTTGGCGGTGGCATTCTTTCTGTTTTCTTGACAGGATTAACAGGATAGCCATTCACACAGTTCCAAAAAAGGCGAAGCCTATAAACTATGGACAGATCGACCCGTATGAGTTAAAGGATAACCCTATGTAAAGCGAGGATGAAGACCTTGTTGCCATTTGCCTTGATCTGTGAGCAATTAGCCTTAGAATGTCCTTTGAGTACCTATAGTTGCTCCATCCTGTAATCCTGTCAAAAAAGTACGGACACGCGTCCGTCGACCTTCCGCGGTGCAATGGAGGCACGGATTGAACTTGCACGAAGTCGAGATTGTCAGTCACAATGCGGCTTCTTCCAAGGCCTCAATAGGTCACCACCTCCAAACCGGTGGGTTTGGTGTACGCCCGCGGAGTATAGTGCATGGCTTCGGCGAAATACCAAGGTGTCATCCTCGCTGCGGGACACGGCACGCGTATGGGACCCTTCGGCGACGCCGTTCCGAAACCCATCGCCCCGATCTGCAACAAGCCGCTGCTTGTCTACCAACTGGAGTATATGCGCGACCTCGGCATCGAGGACATCGTCATCGTGATTGGTCATCTTGGCGAGCGAATCAAGCAGGTCCTGGGGGACGGAGCAAACCTGGGCCTTAAATTGAATTACATCGAGCAGAAGGAGCGCCTGGGGCTTGCCCACGCCGTCGGCCAGCTCGAACCGTATGTGGACCGCCCTTTCTTGCTGATGCTGGGCGACATCTTCTTTGACGTCAACGACCTCGCCGCGATGACCGCAGCCTTTGAAGCAGGCGATACAGCCGCCGTGCTTGCTGTAAAAGAAGAACCTGACATCGCGGCGATTCGTCGAAATTTCGCCGTGCTGCTGCGCGAGGACGGGACCGTGCGCCGCGTCATCGAGAAACCCCTGCGCGCGCCGAACTCCTTGAAAGGCTGCGGCATATACCTCTTCGACCTCCGCATTTTCGAGGCGATCAGGCGCACCCCGCGTACGGCCATGCGCGATGAATACGAGCTCACCGATTCCATCCAAATCCTCATCGACTACGATTATCCCGTCCGGACCGCGAGCGTCGTCGATTGGGACGTGAACCTAACGTTTATCGAAGACCTGATCACGTGCTGCGTACATCAATTGGGTAAATTGGGTGAAACGTGCCTTGTGGGCGACGAAAGTGTCGTCGCGGAGGGTGCGTTGCTGGTCGATACGGTTGTCGGTGAGCGCGTACGCATCGAGCATCCCATTCGCCTCGAGCGTTGCGTCGTTCTCCCGGATGTCACCTTTGACGGCACGGAAGATCTCTGCGATTCGGTCATTACGCAGGACGGGGTTCTGCACTCCCAAAAAAGGACGTGAGGGACATGGGCTATCTGGTATTCAGTTGCAGCCTGAACCCGGAGAGCCGCAGCCTTGTTCTGGCCCGGCGCGCTGCCGAGCATCTTCGGGAAAAGGGCGTCGAGGCCGACCTCGTCGATCTGTGCGAGTTGGATCTGCCGGCCTGCGACGGCGGCGCTTGCTATAACGACCCGAAGGTGGAGCAGTTGTGCGGCCGGATCGAGAGCGCACAGGGCACCCTGATCGCCACACCCGTTTATAATTTCGACGTCTGCGCGTCCGCGAAAAACCTCATCGAACTCACCGGGGCCCCTTGGACCAAGAAGGTGGTCGGCTTCCTCTGTGCGGCCAGCGGCCGGGCCAGCTATATGTCGGTCATGGGACTGGCCAATTCCCTCATGCTAGATTTCCGTTCCGTAATCATTCCGCGTTTCGTGTATGCCGAGGCCGACACCTTCGAGGGAGATGCAATCACCGACCCCGTCGTCGAGGAGCGTCTCGATGAACTTGCCGAGACCCTGATCCTCTTCAGCGAGGCGTTACAAAATTATTCCAGCCCCGAGGCCGAGTAGACCAAACCGGTGGTTCCGGTACCAAACCGGTGGTTCCGGCACCAAACCGGTGGTTCCGGCACCAGACCGGTGGTTCCGGTACCAGACCGGTGGTTCCGATACCAAACCGGTGGTTCCGGCGGGCGCTAAGGCCTGAGGTCGGGCCGCTCGCTCGCCGCCTCGCGAAGCTTACGGATGCCCCGCTGCGCGGCCCGGTAGACCGAGGAC
>JASJYE010000323.1 GCA_030123645.1 Candidatus Hydrogenedentota bacterium
CGGAAGTCTTGGAGCCGGATTACGCGGTCGTCGCAGAAGATGCCAGAAAGATCGCCGACGAAATTGAGCGGCGCCTCATCGAAGAGCACATGACGGACGCCTCATCCCGCCTCTTCGATACGGACGCCGTCGCCGGCTATCCGAAGGCGAATGAGGCGTACCTCGACATGGAAGAAATGATCCGTTTCTGCGAGGCGACCGCGGGAGGGGCCGGCAGTGCCTGCCGATTCAAATTGAAAATGTCGATGAGCTTGAACCCGGGATCTACCTTGGCGCAGCTCGGCCGCGGGATGCGGCCCGGCGCCGGGGTCTTTGGAAACTTCGGTCTAGGCAGCTCCGGGACCTCAGGCGGAAGTACTCCGTTTGGGATCTTCGGGCCGGAAAGCTTCGGGGACAAATCGCGCCTCTCAAGCCGCCTGGGACCCAAAAAGACACGGGGCGCCGGAAGTGCCCCGGGCGAGCCCGATCCCTTGGCCGGGAACGTTGAAGAGTTGAACGCGTCCAAGAATCTGGATTTGGACCTTAGCGCCGAAGGCGGGGAACAGATCCTCGAGGAATACCGTCGCCTCATCGAGGCTTACTTCAAGCGAATCGCAGAACAGGAGTAAGAACCATGAGAAACCGAAGGGGCAATTGGCAATACCTTGTTGTCGCGCTGGCGATGTCGGCTTTGCTCTCCGCTGAAGTATCGGCGCAGGCCCGGCGGGGAAAGGCCTTAGCGCGGACGGCCAGAGCGCCTGCCTCGCTACTCGAGCAAGACACGCTTGTAGAATGCGCAAATCTTATCTACGCGGGCACCAAGACCTCAACCTGTTTCAGCGATAAGTTTCTCGCAACGACCCAGCGCGAAACGAATATCGAAGCGCAGCGGCGGTTTGAGCAGGTCAAACTGTCCGGCGACGATCTCTTTAACTATCCGTTCAGCGTCATGACGGGTGAGGGCCAATTCAGGTTGATGGAGCAGGAACGCATCAATCTAAAGTCCTACCTGACGCGCGGGGGATTTCTTCTCGCATCGGCGGGTTGCTCTTCCCAAGAATGGGACCAGTCGTTCCGCGCCGAGATGAAACGAATCTTTCCAGACCTAAAGCTCGTGAAGATTCCTAAGGACCACAAGATTTTCGGCACGGTATTCGACATTACCCAAATCAAACTTAAAAAGAGCAGTGGAGAGGGCGTCCTTGAAGGACTTGAGATGGACGGCAGGATCGTGCTCATCTACAGTTCCGAAGGCTTGAACGATACGGCCAACGCAGGCGGCGGGTGCTGCTGCTGCGGTGGGAACGAAATCAAAAACAGCCAGGAGGTGAACGTCAACATCTTCACCTACTCCGTGACGCACTAACCCGATCGCGTGGGCGCGGCTCGGCCGCCTAGAGAAGCCGCAGCCAATCGTTGAGGAGCGATAGCGTGGCGAAACGAACCTATGCTCCGTTCATCCAATGCGCTGTCATATGTACGGCAACTGTCGTGGGTCTGTCTCTAGTGGGCTGCAACCGGGTGCACGGACGCGTCCCCGGAACGCCGCCAGACACGCTTACCATTTTCTACACCTGCGACACACAAGGCCATATCGAAGCCTGCGGATGCGCCTCCGGCCAGGCCGGCGGTATCACCCGGCGCATGACCTACCTCAATAGCCAGACATTCGCTTCCTTCCTTCTGTTGGACGCAGGGGACGTCACGGCCGGCGCGCGGGACTGGGAACTCTTCGAGATGGAATACATTCTCAAAGGCTACCAGAAAATGGGCTATCACGCCGTCAACGCGGGCCATCGCGAAGCCTCGATCAAACTATCCACCTTACGCGAACTCAACGACAGATATGATTTCTTCGTCTCGACCAATCTGCTCGACGAGAAAGGCGACCCCGTATTCCCGCCCTACCGGATTATCGACCTCGATCAAAATTACCGCGTTGGCGTGCTCGGTGTCATGGCCGACTATATCGAGGGTCCCGAGATTGGCGCGGGGCTAAAGATTATGCCGCCGGCCGACGCGATTGCGCGCTACCTGCCCCGTCTGACCGCTGAAACGGACGACATCGTACTTCTCGCATTCGTCGACGAAGATGAAATGAAGGCCTTGGCCGAGAGGTTTTTCGAAATCGATTTCATCATCGGCGGCAACGTATTGCAGCCCATACGAACGCCGCTCAAAGTGAACCAGTCCATCATCGCTTCGATCACAGACAAAGGCAAGGCGATTGGCCGTCTCGACATCGCCTTCAACGATGGAAACAAAACCGTGTCCACAAACGATATTTTCATGCTCATGGACACGATGGAGGAAGACCCAGACGTCGCCGAAATCGTCGATGAGTTCAAGATCAAGCTTGCTGATATGGATTTCCAGCCCCACCGGGACGACGAAGAGGGCCTCACGACCATCACGGCCGCGCGAAGCAAGTCCGCGAACCGCTACATCGAGGCGCAAACGTGCCGCCAGTGCCACCCCAAGGCATTCAATGCCTGGCGCAACTCGAAGCACGCGCATTCCTTCAAGAGCCTGATCGACCGCGGGCATCAGTTCAATCCCCGCTGCCTCACTTGCCATACCGTCGGATACGGCGCCTCAGACGGATACATCAACCAGCGTCTAACACCGACCTTGGGGGAGATTGCGTGCGGGAACTGTCACGGACGGGGCGACTATCACGCCCGGTTCCATGCGGGCGATGACGTTCCCCAGCGTGCGGCCCGGCTCAAGTCCATCGACTGTCTCTCGTGTCACGACCCCGAAAACAGCCCCGATTTTAACCTCGAAACGTACTGGGAGATAATAAAACATGACAAGGAATAAGACAGAACTTCTTAGTTGTTGCCTGTGCCTCGCCCTTCTCATCGCCACATCGGCGACAGCACAGAAGCTCGGCGCCCGGCAAATCGACTGGCAGACCGACTACCACGCCGGCCTCGAACTGGCCACGCAACAGAATAAGCCGGCGCTCATCGATTTCTACGCCGATTGGTGCGGTCCATGCCGGATGATGGACGCGCAAGTCTACACCGATCCCCAAGTCATCGAGGCCTTGGACAAGTTCATTGCTATCAAGGTCGACACCGACCGAGACCGCAATACGGCCTTCGCGTACGGGATACGCTCTATTCCGCGTACCGTTGTCCTGAACATTCACGGAGAGATGGTGGGCGACATCGTCGGCTTCATGGATAGCGAGCGCTTTCTAGGTTTCGTCTCCGACGTGCAGGAGTACACCCACGAGAAGACCGGCGGAATTGTTATTTCCGTGCCGAAGGCCGATGATTTCGGCCTGGGCCAATCCACTTTTGCTATCGCACCCGATGCCGAATTGTCGGAGCTGCTCGTATACGCCTCCGATAGACAGCCGGAGGTGCGCGAGCAAGCTCGGCAAGCGATTGTCGCCCGGGACAATCTTCAAGTTCGCGAGACCTTGGCCAAGGCATTGGCGCACGACTACCTGGGTACCAGAATTGCCGCTTGGGAGGCCCTGAGAATGCTCGGCGTGGTCCCGGAGGACCTCTACAATCCATGGGCCGCAAAGCAAGACCGCGACCAAGCTGCCCGTGAAGTGCTCGACCACATCGCGACCGAAACCACGGATGAGGATTAAATCCAAGTTAATCCACCGGCTGTGCCGGTGAGAATTCATAAGGTTCCACCG
>JASJYE010000324.1 GCA_030123645.1 Candidatus Hydrogenedentota bacterium
TGATTCTTCGCATACGCTCAGAATGACAATAATTGGGTTTTGGGATAGCTTCTAGACGAGTGGGGTCGTCGTCACAGTTTTGCCGGATTGGAGGACCTCGTCGCGACCAGGGCATTTTGACATTAATAGGTGCCCGTATCCGCACCCTTGGAACCATTCTTGCTACGTCGATGGTAATGGTTCGGAGCGCGTGAGCGATAGCGTGGTAGCGGGAGCCTTTGGCCGGCCTATCCGAAGATGGGAGCCGGTGCGCGCTGAAAGGGCGAAACTGGAACCACAAATCGAATTGTGACACACTTTATCGAAGGAATTGCATTTAATAGGTATGAACCAGGAATTACAGGGTGGTCAGGGAACGCCGGGGGGTAGCGCCGGATTTGACCAGATCGACGCCGATGCGGTCTGCGAGCAGTGCGCTACCGTGAATGAAGAAGGTACGCTGCTGTGCAAGGAGTGTGGTCAGAATCTTCGCGACCAAAGAGCGCGGCGGCTCGCGGCGGCGCAAGGTCCCGAGATCTTCGAGGAGCGGGTCAGCCGGCTCCGTCTTCTGACCGGCCTGCTGTCGATATTGGGTTTACTGCTGGTCGTTTTTACGGTGCTGAATATCTCGAACATAGAAGCCCGGCTGGTAACGTGGCTGAGTGCGGATGCAGGTAATGAGGAAGGCGGGCTGTGGTCGGGACCGAAGAGCCAAATCTATGATGAGTTACAAGCTGCCCTGCAAGAGTACCCCACCTCGCGGACACGCATGGTGGAAGCACTCGAAAACCCGCTGAACGATCGCTCGTATAACGGCCGCTATGTATTGATGTGGCCGGGACGGTTGGATGTGAATCGGGTCATTGGGGAAGCGAACCTGAGCCGCCGGGGCGACCAAGTCTATTTTGTGGTGAACTTGCGAAACCAGCCCATTGATATTCGGGGATACGCCACATTGGAGCAAGCAGGCGAGGGAGGTGAGTCGCACGCGATCGCCCGGAACACGGTCGGTATTATAGTTGACGGCCTTCAATATTCAGGCTTCGGATTTGCGAACCGGATCCGTGCAGGCGGTCACCGAATTCTCGCTGCGAGCGATTATCAAAGCGACGACACCAACTACGAGATTCGTGCCTATCGCGTTCGATAGGGTGCAGTGCGATGCGTACACTCTGTCGTGCGCTCTTGTGTTAAATCTTCTTTCGTACAACGTGGAAAAGCATGCCCCGGTGGGCGTAGCCGGCGAAGCTACAGCGCGATTGGTCGTGCGTCTACGCCGGTCGCCGGCATAGACCGGGATGGGGAGGTCCGATGGCTAAAACGCCGGGTTTTTTTGGGAAATTGCGAGACCGACTCGGCAAAACGAGAAGCGGCTTCGTTGCAGGTGTCCGGGGCGTCTTCCTGAGGCATACGCGCATCGAGGAAGAGGTCTTTGAGGAACTCGAAGAAATTCTGATTCAAGCCGACCTGGGTGTAGAGACGACCATGGAGCTCGTAGAACACCTTCGCGAGGCGACGCGGGAGCGAAAGCTTTCGGATCCGAACGATTTGCTGGAGATCCTTAAAGAAGAGATTGAGGGGATCTTATCCGCCGGCGACCCTTCGGTCCATTGGGAGGTCCCGGAAGGCCCCCATGTGACACTTATTGCAGGCGTGAACGGATCGGGTAAAACGACCACTATCGGAAAACTGGCCGCACGGCTTCGCGACCAAGGCAAATCGGTTATGCTCGGCGCGGCGGACACGTTTCGCGCGGCTGCGGTTGAGCAGCTCACGGTATGGAGCGAACGGGTGGGCGTGCCCATTGTGAAGCACCAGGAGGGGGCCGACCCGGCTGCAGTGGCGCACGATGCCGTAGGCGCGGCCTTAGCGCGCGGAGTGGACTGTCTGATTATCGACACGGCCGGACGTATGCATACCAAGGTCAACCTGATGGAGGAACTGCGAAAGATCCAGCGCGTTATCGCCAAGCAGATCCCGGAGGCGCCGCATGAGGTATTGCTGGTGCTCGATGCGACGACGGGCCAGAACGGGTTGCAGCAGGCGAAACGGTTTACAGAGGCCTCTTCGGTTACGGGTATCGTGCTGACCAAACTGGACGGGACGGCGAAAGGGGGCATCGCCGTTGCCATTCAGAAGCAACTTGGTATCCCCATAAAATTTATCGGCGTGGGTGAAGGAATAGACGATCTACAACCCTTCAACGCGCAAGAATTCATTACCGCGCTCTTTGAGGAGTAGGAGCGCGCCCTAACGGCAATCTCTTGATTCGACTACGGGGGGAGGCTAGAATTCCGGCCTTGAGTTATCAGTCCTCGCGAAGGCGTTTGCTGAGCACGAGCGTTACTTATTTTTTGGAGTGTTAGGACCCACTGTGACGATTCGTCTCTACAATACCCTCACCCGGAAGAAGGAAAACTTCGTAGCCCTGATTCCGGGCAAGGTGGGGATGTATACATGCGGCCCAACGGTGTATGGCTATGCCCACATCGGCAATCTTCGCACCTTCATGTTTCAGGATCTGTTGCGGCGGCATTTGGAGTACCGGGGTTTTGAAGTTACGCACGTCATGAACATTACGGACGTTGAGGACAAGATTATTCGCGCGTGCCGCGAGACCGGTGAGAGGCGCGAGACGTTGACCGCGCGGTACACCGAGGAGTTCTTCAAGGACCTGGATACGCTGGGCGTGATGCGTCCCGGAACGGCCCCGCGCGCCACTGAGTATATTGAGGAGATGGTCGAACTGGTCGAAAGGCTGAGGGAACGGGGGCACGCGTATGACGTCGATGGCAGCGTTTACTACAAGATCGGCACCTTCGACGACTACGGAAAGCTGAGTCACGTTAGGCTGGACAAGCTTCAGGAGGGGGCGAGCGGCCGCGTGGATCGCGACGAATACGCCACCGATGACGCGCGAGATTTCGCACTGTGGAAAGCCTACACCGAGGAGGACGGTGACGTCTTTTGGGAGACGAAACTCGGCAAGGGACGCCCGGGCTGGCACCTGGAGTGCTCGTGCATGAGCATGGCCCTCCTCGGGGAGAGTTTCGACATTCATTGCGGCGCGGTGGATTTGGTTTTCCCCCATCACGAAAACGAGATTGCACAGTCGGAAGGGGCGACGGGAAAGCCTTTTGTCCGCTATTGGGTGCACGCGGCACACCTGAACATTGATGGGCAAAAGATTTCCAAATCTCTAGGAAACGTCATTTCGCTTCGCGACCTCTTGGATGAGGGACACGATCCGGTAACGATTCGATGGGCGCTACGCGCCACGCACTATCGCCAGCCGACCAATTTCTCCGCGGAAACGCTCGAGGCCGCGAAGAATGCGGTGCAGCGAATTCGGGACTTTCGACACAGGCTGCGGGGCCTCAGGCAAAGCGACGCGGTCTCGCTCGAGGAGGAATGCACTGCCTGTGAGAATTCCTTTGGGGATGCACTGGACGATGATTTGAACATTTCAGGCGCGCTCGCCTCGGTCTTTGATTTCGTACGCGCGACAAATAAGCTCCTGGACGAAGAGAAGCTCTCGCGCGAGGGTGCCGAACGCGCCCTGGGGCTCCTGGATCGCCTGGACAAGGTTGTGGGCCTTCTGGGGGACGCGCCGGAAAGCAAAGCGCCGGCGGAGGTGCTCGAACAGGT
>JASJYE010000325.1 GCA_030123645.1 Candidatus Hydrogenedentota bacterium
TCACGCTGGGTAGAATCCAAGCGGCTTCTGTGACCCGAGAAAATTGCCGCGGCCGCCAAGGCTCCCTCGCAAAGACGGTGGGGATTTTGTTTAGAGCAGCAGTGATCCACTTGCCCTTTTCCTGGCGCACCGCATCCACCACCTTCCTCCTCCACTCCTTAGTCTCGGGTCTTAGCCTTCGTTTTGGCCTTCGGTTTAGATTTGGCCTTGGATTTTGCTTTGCCCTTCGTTATCTTCTTTGCTTTGGCCTTAGACTTTTTCTTTTTATTGGGGGCCTTGGCAAGGAGTTCGAGGGCCTGTTCGAGCGTGACGGTTTGCGGCTCCATATCCTTGGGCAGCGAGCGGTTTACGTCGCCGTTGCTAACGTAGGGCCCGTAGCGCCCTTCGTAGACTTCGATGGTTTTTTGCGTTTGAGGGTCGGAGCCGACGGTCTTGAGGACTTTCTTCGTTGCGTGGCGTGAGCGTTTGGGCTCGGCGAGCAGTTTGAGTGCGCGGTCGAGTCCGATGGTGTAGATGTCGTCCCCGGCGGGGATGCTGCGCGTTTCCTTGTCGCATTTTATGTAGGGGCCGAATCGCCCCGTCGTCGCAACGATCGGCTCGCCAGTGCCGGGGTGCTTGCCGAGGTCGCGGGGCAACGAGAGCAGCCGGACTGCGGTCGCGACGTCGACTTCTCCCGGGTCGCTGCCTTTGGGGAGGCTGGCACGTTTAGGTTTTTTGTTCTCCTCCGAAATTTCGCCAAGTTGGACATAGGGGCCGTAGGGGCCGACGAGGGCGTAGATGGATTCGCCGGTTTCGGGGTGTGTCCCGATGGGTTCGTTGCCCTTGGCGCGCGCTTCGAGCAGCTCGACCGCCTTCTCCAGGCTAAGCTCCTCGTAGCCGATGTCTTGCGGGATCGGCGCTGTGTTGCCTTCCCCCCCCTCGCCGCGTTGGATATACGGGGCGCTCTTGCCGAGGCGCACGACGAGCTCGTCTCCACTCTTGGGATCCTTACCGAGGGCAAGCGCGGGGAACTCGATGCGCTCCATCTCGCGTTCAATCTGTGGCTGGAGACCATGGCCGAAATTGCCGTCGCCGCGATAGAAACCCTTCAGGAAATCGAGGGCATCCTGTTCACCGTTCGAGATGTCGTCGAGCGCGTCCTCCATCCGGGCGGTGAAGTCAAAGTCGACGTATTCAGGAAAGTGGTCGCGCAGGAGCTTGGTCACAGCGATGCCGAGGAAGGTAGGGTAGAGGGCCTTGCCCTTACGGTCGATGTAGCCCCGCTGCTGGATGGTGGAGATGGTCGGGGCGTAAGTCGAGGGGCGGCCGATGCCCTGCTCTTCGAGGCGGCGCACAAGCGAGGCTTCGGTGAAACGAGCGGGCGGCTGCGTGAAGTGGTCCTCGGCCTCGATGTCAACGAGGTCGAGCGGATGTCCGGGCCCGACCTTCTCACCCTCGCTGAGCGGGGGCAACTGGGTGTCCTTCTGGGCGATGTCGGCCACTTTCAGGTAGCCGGGAAAGACGACCACGGAACCGTTGGCGCGCATGATGACGCGCCGGCCGTCGGCCGTAGCCTCGATGTCGACGGCCGTGCGCAACAGTTGGGCGTCGGGCATTTGGGAGGCAACCGTACGGTTCCAGATCAAGGTGTAGAGGGCCAACTCGTCCTGGTCGAGGTAGGAGCGCAGACCATCGGGCGCGTAGGACAGGCGCGTGGGCCGAATAGCTTCGTGGGCCTCCTGAGCGTTCTTGGACTTGGTCGCGTAGTGCCTGGCTTCCTTGTAATATTTCGGGCCGAAGCGCGCGCGAATGAGCATGGCCGCCTCTTCGAGCGCGCGCGTGCTCAGGGTGAGCGAGTCGGTACGCATGTAGGAGATAAGACCTTCGCGCTCGCCACCGCCGAGGTCCATACCTTCGTAAAGGCGCTGGGCCACTTGCATGGTCTTGCGCGGCGAAAAATTGAGCAGCGAGCTCGCGGCCTGCTGCAGCGTAGAGGTCATGAAGGGAGGCTGGGGCCGTTGCCGCGCTTCCTTCTGTTCGACCGAGCGAACGGTCCAGGGGAAAGAAGTCTTGAGGGCCGCGGCGCACTTGGCGGCGTCGTCCGCGTTGAGATGAATGACATCACCGCGCGTTCTAAGATCCGATAGCAATTCACCGGTATCGGGATCGAAGTCTTTGCCGGTCGCGGGTTGCTCGCCGTCAATTTCAATGACGGAGACGGCGAATTCGATGCCGTCTTTGACGAGACGCGCGTCAACGCTCCAATATTCGGCGACGCGGAAGGCCTTGCGCTCTTCCTCCCGCTCGACGACAATGCGGACGGCGACGCTCTGGACGCGGCCGGCACTGAGTTTAGGCCGTACTTTTTTCCACAGGACAGGCGAGAGCGAGTAGCCGAAGAGCCGGTCGAGCACGCGGCGGCTTTCCTGCGCGCGGACGAGTTCCTCGTTGATGTCTCGCGGGTTGGCGAGGGCCTCGTCGATGGCCTCCTGGGTGATCTCGTGAAACGCGATGCGCTTTACGGGCACCTTGGGCTTGAGGATTTCGAGCAGGTGCCAACTGATGGACTCGCCCTCGCGGTCCTCATCGGTTGCGAGCACGATTTCGTCGGCCTTCTTGAGCAGCTTTTTGAGTTCGGCGATGTGTTTCTTGCTGTCTTCGGAAATGACGTAGATGGGCTTGAAGTCGTTCTCGATGTCCACGGCCATGCGGGCCCAGGGCTTGGATTTGAATTCTTCCGGGATTTCTTCGGCGGACCCGGGCAGGTCGCGGACGTGACCGTAACTGGCAGCGACGGTATATTCCTTGCCCAGGAACCTGCCGATGGTTTTCGCCTTTGCAGGCGACTCGACGATTACAAGCTTCACGCGGTAGACCCCCTATTTGGAGCGGCCCCTGTGCCTTCGAATGCCCAGTGGAAAGCCCTTATACTTAGAGATTCGCCAGTACAATTAGTCGATACAGGAGCGAAATACTATCATCCCCGATGCCGAACCTGCACGAAACCGTACCTGAGTTTCATGATTTGTTCAAGCTCACGCACAAACCTCATGAAATTTCGCGCGGGCAGTGCTAAACTTCTAAACAAGAGATCTCGGCCCAAATTCCATGCCCTAGGCGGCGAAGTTCGGCAGAGTTGCGCGCTCGCGGGCGGCGCTTGGGTCGTGTTATGGTTCCTGCGCTGGGAGATCGGAGATGGCTGAAGGGGTGCGGGACGTGCGTGCTGAAAAGGCAGAGACGGCCGGCGCGGAGCTCGTATACCGAATCCGCGGCGGCGAAGAAGCGCTTCCGGTGGTGTATTTACCGGGCGTGCATGGGGATTGGACGCCGCAGGCAGCGGCGAGTCAGATTCTGGCGAGTGCCTTTCGATTGGTGGAGATTTCCTACCCAAAGGAGCCTCTTTGGCGTCTGGGGGACTACGCGAGTGCCTTGGTGTCTCTGCTCGATCGTCTAGAAATCGAATCTGCGCATGTGGTCGCAGAATCCTTCGGCTCGCTCGTAGGCTGGGAATTTGGGCTGGAACACCGGTCGCGTGTGCGATCGATGGTCATTGTGGGCGGATTTTGCCAACCCCCCGGCCCGCGAAAAGTCTTGCTTGCGAAATGGGGGCTCTCGGTGCTTCCCACCGGACTGTTCGAGCGGG
>JASJYE010000038.1 GCA_030123645.1 Candidatus Hydrogenedentota bacterium
CTTAAGCGCGTCCAATCCCTCCCCGGTCTGTGCGGACGTGTCGATGACGGGGGCCTCGCTGAGGAAGGTGCCCGCGAGAAGCTCCTCGAGGTCGGCGCGGGCGAGCTCTCGCATGTCCTCCTCCGCCGTGTCGCATTTCGTGATCGCAACGACGCCGCGTTCGATGCCGAGGAGTTGGGAGATTTCAAGGTGCTCGACGGTCTGCGGCTTGACGCCTTCGTTCACGTCGACAACGAGAAGTACGGCCTCGCTCCCCGTGGCGCCGGCGATCATGGTGCGCACGAACTTCTCATGGCCCGGCGCGTCGATGAAGCCCATTTCGCCGAACGGAAGCTTGAGATTGGCGAAGCCAAGCACGATCGAAATACCGCGTTCCTTCTCTTCCTTCAGGCGATCCGTGTCGACGCCGGTCAGCGCCTTCACGAGCGTAGTCTTCCCGTGGTCGACGTGGCCTATGACTCCGATGGTGAGGTAATTCATGATTTCATTTTGAAAGGTTCAGATAAGAGCAGAAGTTTCATGTTTTTTTGACTGGATGAACAGGATTGACGTGATTTTGATTCCATTATTTACCACGAAGTACACGAAGAATTAGCGCTATTATTCCTTCGTGTTCCCTGTATCGTCTCGAAAGCGCTAAGGTTGCGGTAGAAATCAGTGTCAAAAATCTTGTGCATCATGTAAATCCTGTCAAAAAAGCAATCTCGATCTAAGCTCTTCCTACGGGCCTTCCTCAAGGCAGCCGTTCTATGGCAGGTCGTGAATCCGTTGAAAAGCGCGTGCGATTTCGTCGATTTCCTCTTCCGACACGGTGCGGACGTCTAGGTTGAGGGCGGCGGCGGCGATCCGCGCGACGATCGGCGGCGATTGCGCACGAAGTGCATCGGCCAATTCGTTTGCGGACAGGTGCTCCGACCGGACGGCGGCCACCCATGACGGCAGGGCCTCGTCCGGCAAAGAGCCGCCGCCGGCGTAACTTTCGCCTTGCTTGAGTTCGGCGCGCACGCCGGGGACTGCGCCGAGGGCGTCGCAGAGGGTCTGCGCCTTGGCCTTGAGCTCTTCCTCGGACGCGGTGAGCATAGCGAGGACGGGGAGCGATTCGCGAAGACGGTCCTCGTCCAAATAGAGCAGTAGCGTCGCTTCGAGGGCGGCAAGGTCGAGTTTTCCGGGGCGCAGCGCGCGCATGAGCGGGTTCTTTTTCATGGCGGCGATGAGGTCGCTACGGCCCACGACGATTCCTGCCTGAGGGCCCCCGAGGAGTTTGTCTCCGCTGAAGGTGACCAGGTCGACGCCTGCACCGACGGCTTCGCGGACGGTAGTTTCGTCGGGCAAGCCGAAAGCCGCGGGGTCGATCAGGATGCCGCTGCCGAGGTCCTCGACAACGAGCAGTTCCCGCTCTCGAGCCAGGGCGACCATCTCCTCGCGCTTCGCCGCGCTGGTGAAACCGACAATTTTGAAGTTACTCTGATGGACCTTGAGCAGGATGCGCGTCCTGTCCGTGATCGCGTTCGCATAATCGTCGATGCGCGTCTTGTTCGTGGTGCCGACCTCGACGAGCTCGGCCTCGCTGCGCTCGATGACGTCGGGGATGCGGAAGGAGCCGCCGATCTCGATAAGCTCGCCGCGCGACGTGACGACCTCGGCGTCTTTGGCCAGCGTATTCACCGCGAGCATGACGGCTGCGGCGTTGTTGTTGACGACGACGGCCGCTTCCGCGCCGGTCAATTCGCAGAGGAGCCGCTCGACGTGCGCGTGTCGTGAGCCGCGCTTGCCGGCCGCGAGATCGTACTCGAGGTTCGAGTAGCCCCGGGCCACCTCGACGACGGCTTCGATGGCGCGTTCAGCCAAGGGCGCGCGGCCAAGATTGGTGTGGAGCACAATGCCCGTCGCGTTGATCACACGGCGCAGGCTCGGTTGCTGCTTCGCGCGCAGGTCGCCCTCGACGACATCGAAGAACGGGACCTCCGCGAACTCATACACGTGCCCATCGCCCTGGAGCATCTGCTTGCGCAATGCTTCAAGTTGCGCGCGGACGCCATCGACGACCTGCGCACGGGAGAAGGCTTGCAAAAGTTCCTCTGCCCTCGGCGTGGCGAGCAGCACGTCGACCTTGGGAAGTTTCGAGAGGCGTTCTTGGAGGTCAGATTTCATCTCGGACGGGTCCGTGCAGCAATGCGTAGACAATTAGCATACCTGATTTCACCGCTACCGCGATAGAGCTTTGGCCGGGGGCAAAACGGCGCCTCACGACAGCATGCTCCACTGAGTAGGCATTGCCTATCGCGCCTGTCTCAGCGGGCCGGAATCACGCATTCGAGCTTAGATGCGCTCTACCGTTTGTTCCCACGAGACACGAAGCCGCTTTCGGACGATTCGCCGGCAGCACCCGACGTGATGCCGATCGTGACCGGCCCGCTCGGGGCTTGCAGGATTACGTCCTGGCTGATCGTAGGCTTCTCAGTCGTGAAGGGTACGCCCGTATTCCCTTTGATGTTGATCGCGCCCCCGACGGCCACATCCGCCAAGCCTTCCGCAAGAGTGTTCCACGGGTTCGACTCTGAGCCGTCTCCTCCATCGCCGAACGCGAAATCGACCCAGGTCGCGGGTACCGGCACCGCAGTCACAGTTACAGTCATCTTCTCCGGAACGAATCCTCGCGTGAGGGCCACGTCTTGCGAAATGGTGAACCCCGCCGGCGTGACAACGTTCGTGAAATTCGCCGACGGCTCGGTCCCGCCCACGGGATTCTGAGAAATAAAGATGAACCAGTTGTCCCCGATCTGGGGCGAATATTGAGGGTCGAACTCGAGCGTAGCGCCCGTGTCAATATTTACGGTGCCCACGTTTATACGTGTGAGATTGGTGTTGGGCGTCGGCCCGTCCGGCCGAATCACGAGTGTGCTCTCGCTCGTAAAGTGAACCGTCCCGTCGATTCCGCCGTTGGTCCCCTCGAACGACCCAGCGCCACCCTCGATGGTCAGCGTACCGGGATCGCTGAACGTCACACCGCCGATTGTCATCACGCCGGATAGCGAAAGCGTGCCGCCGCTAAGCGCCAATGAACCGGAGTTTCCCGAAATAAAATTATCAGGAATATCTACGGTAACCGCTACGAGGCTTCCGCCCGTCATGTTGAAGGTGCCCAGGTTAATCACTAGAAGAGAGCCAAGGGTGAATGTGCCCCCACTCAGATTCACCGTACCCGAGTTGCCGTCGGATCCGAGTAGCGTTCCGCCGATGGTCAAATCGCCACTGGATATGTTCAGCGTGCCTGCGCCCGCGGAGTACCCTACCGAAAGGCCGCCCGCGCCCTGCCCGGCCGCCGTAACCCCGACGACATGGGAAATTTTCGCATCATTGCCCACGCCTGCATCGGGCACGCCGGCGTCCCATGTGTCTGGATCACTCCAGGGGCCGTTCTGCACCGAAAATATTGCCGGGCCACCCGCCAAGGCCAGGCCCTGCAATCCAAGAAAACATACGACTCCGATTAACCCGCTACAATGCAGTTTCATGCGTCTCCTCCCACTTTGACCCACTCTTACGCGGCAGACCGCCTCGAGCGACCCACCGAATAACCCGAGAGTTCCCTTATGGACCTGACCGTGGCCACCACGGCTAAGTCCTTCATGATTCTATAATGCACGCAACGACGGTTTCAAGGCCGATTTGGCTGTCATGTCCCTTCTTCGAAGTCGTTCACGGCCCAATAGTAGCCATCGAGGGCGACCGTCGGCGCTCTTCGTGGGAATTCGGGCAGACCTCCCCGCCTTCGCGGGGATGACATGGAGGGCGAGCCTAGACGCGGACTGCAGTGGGAGGGACGTGCTGCGTCGCGTCCGGAATCAAGCAGAATCGCAGGACCCGCGCGAGCACCCCCCATAGCGGTGGCTGCTTTTTCTGTTCCGCCGGGTTGCGTACAATGGGCGGCGGCGGAGCGAATTGGGGACATTGTATGAGCACGGCGATGAGCGGGAGGAACGGGGCGGTGGAGCGGTCGGTGCAGGCGCTTGGCGCGGCGTTGTGGGCGGAGACGCGGGGCGGTGTGCCGGGGGTCTTCGACAAGCAGTTCTGGGCGGTGAAGCTGCTCGACTGGGCGATGCAGGACGCGGATTTCAAGGTCGACCTGTTCCGCTTGGTGGATGTGCTCCCCGCGCTGCGGTCAACGGATGAAATCCAGGCGCACTTGCAGGAGTATTTGCTGAAGGACGATCGCGAGCTGCCGAAGGCGCTGCACGCGGCGCTGCAATTGTCGGCGGGGCGGCTGACGGGGAAGCTGGCGGCGACGGCGTTGCGGAAGGGCGTGCTGGAGATGGCGCACCGCTTCATCGTGGGCGCCAGTCCGAAGGCGGCGCTGCCGACGTTGAAGAAACTGCATGACATGGGCCTCGGGTTTACGGTCGATCTTCTCGGCGAGGCGACGTTGAGCGAGGGTGAAGCGGACGTTTATGAGCGGCGCTACTTGGAGTTGATCGAGACCCTTCCGGAGGAGATCGCGCGCTGGGAGGGCGACGAGGTCATCGATGCGAACCACCATGGGACGCTCCCGCGCGCGAACGTGTCGCTGAAAGTCTCCGCGCTCGATCCGCACCTGGACCCGGTGGACCCCGAAGGAAGCGTGCAGCGGCTGTTGTTGCGGCTTCGTCCGATGTTCCGCGCGGCGATGCGCGCGAACGTGTTTGTGAATATCGACCTGGAACATCGCGAGGTGCACGACATCACCTACCGGATACTCGAGGAGCTGTGCATGGAAGACGAGTTCCGCACCTATCCGCACCTCGGGATTGTCGTGCAGGCGTATCTGCGCCATGCGGACCCGCGCCTCGAACGGATGCTGGAACTCGCCAAGGAACGGGGCGCGCCGATCACCATTCGCTTGGTCAAAGGCGCGTATTGGGACTCCGAAGTCATCACGGCGAACCAGCAGGGACGGCCCTCGCCGGTGTTTCTGAATAAGGCGGAGTCGGACGCGAATTTCGAGCGGCTAAGCGTGGAGTTGCTGAAACATCATGAGCATCTTCCCGCGGCCTTCGGGAGCCACAACCTCCGGTCCATCGTGCACGCGATAGCCTGTGCGGAGGACATGGGCGTGCCGAAGAATGCCTACGAGATTCAGATGCTCTACGGCATGGCGGAGCCGATCCGGAAGGCGCTGCGTGAACGCGGCCATCGCGTGCGCGTGTATTGCCCGATTGGCGAGCTCTTGCCGGGCATGGCGTATTTCGTGCGCCGGCTGCTCGAGAACACGGCGAATGAAGGGTTTCTGCGGCAGAGCTATCACGAGAACGTGGATATCGAGACGCTTCTCGCGGCGCCGGAAGTTCCGCCCGCGGGGTCGGTGGAATCGGCGGAGAAGGGCGCCGGTTTCAGGAACTGCGCCCTGATGGATTTCGCGGATCCGGTGCCGCGTGACGCCTTCGCGGGAATCGTTCAGACAACTGGAAAGCAGCTTCCGGTCGATGTGCCCTTTGTGGTGAACGGGGAAGCGCGGCGCACACGCGAGCCTATCGAGCGGCGATCGCCAAGTGACAATGATCGCGTCGTTACGAAGCTCAGCTACGCGTCGCGGGACGATGCGCAGGAGGCGATTGACGCCGCCGAAGAGGGATGGCCCGCGTGGCGCGACAGCCCGCTCGAGGAAAGGGCCGCGCTGCTGATGCGGCTCGCGGATCGCCTCGAGGGGGACCGGCTCCGGGTGGCGCCCTTGCAAGTCTACGAGGTGGCGAAACCGTGGCGCGAGGCGGACGCGGACGTCGTGGAGGCGATTGACTTCTGCCGCTATTACGCGAGGCGCGCGCCCTTCGAGCTGGGGCCCGAGCAGCAGGGCGGCGCGCTCGGCGAGATCAACACGCTCTTCTACGAAGGGCGCGGCCCGACGATGATTATCGCCCCGTGGAACTTCCCGATGGCGATCTTGTGCGGCATGACGACTGCGGCGCTCGTTGCAGGCAACACGGTTATCCTCAAACCGTCGGGCCAGTCGTGTGCAGTCGCGTATTCGCTCTTCGAGCACATGCAGGCTGCGGGCTTTCCGGCGAGCGCCGTGCAATTCCTGCCGTGTTCGGGCAGCGAAGTCGGCGCGTTTCTGGTGGACAGTCCGCAAATCGCCCAGATCGCGTTCACGGGCAGCAAGGCGGTGGGGCTGTCTATCGTCGAGAGCGCCGCGCGAACGCATCCAGGACAGAGACAGATCAAACGCGTCATCTGCGAGATGGGCGGCAAAAACGCCATATTGATCGACGAAGACGCCGACCTCGATGAAGCCGTCGCGGGCGTGCTCCAGGGCGCCTTCGGCTACGCCGGGCAAAAATGTTCCGCCTGTTCGCGGGCGCTCGCCGTGGGATCGGCTTTCGAGCCCTTCGTAGCGCGGCTGTGCGAAGCCACCCGATGCCTGACCGTCTGCGCCGCGGACTTGCCCGAATGCCAAGTGCCCCCCGTGATCGACCAGGCCGCCTACGATCGTCTCATGTCCGTCATCGACGCGCCGGGCGAGGGTGCGGAGCTGTTGTATCGCGGCGAGGCGCCGGAAGGCGGATGGTTCGTGCCGCCGGCCCTATTTCGCGTCGAGGATCCGGCCCACCGCTTGATGCAGGAGGAGCTATTCGGCCCCGTGCTGGCGATCAAGCAGGTCGCCTCCTTTTCCGAGGGCCTCGAGGTCGCGCTGAATTCCGAATTCGCGCTCACGGGCGGCGTGTTCTCACGCCAGCCTTCGCACCTCGACGAAGCACGGCGGCGGTTCCGCGTCGGCAACCTCTACCTCAACCGCAGCTGCACCGGCGCAATCGTCGGCCGGCAACCCTTCGGCGGCTTCAACATGAGCGGCATCGGGACCAAGGCCGGCGGGCCCGGCTACCTGCGCCACTTCACCGACCCCCGTTGCGTCACCGAAAACACCATGCGCCGCGGCTTCTCGCCCGAGCTGAGTATCTAACAGCCCGTTCAACGGGTCGCGGCCGGTTTATACAGTCTATATTAACCGCCGCGCCAATCGGTGAGAATGCAGATAAGTATTGTTATGACAGGAATTTTGGGGACACCATACTTAATTCTGTGTCAGATCCGAAGCTGTCCCTGAGAAACCGAGGAATTAAGTATGGGGTCCCCAAAATTCCAGGTCGAAGCCAGAAAGACCTCCGCGCCCGTGCGGCCTGGGGGCGTTTTTTGTGCCACGAATGACGGCGACAGCATTTATTTCGTAGGCCACACTTGTTCAAATCCGTCTGCGGTCGTCCCGATTAATTCCATGTGGGAAATCTTGGCTGAATAAACCAGGGCCTGGCGTGTAGTCCGCGAGGAAAGCTATAGTTAGGCAGCCACTTCACTGCCCTGGAGGGCGCGGGAGCATTCATGCGGCTCTTGAAAACGCTCGGCCTACTCTTTCTCATTCTCGTAGCAGCCGCTGTCGTGGCTCTCTTCGTCATGGGCCAGGTCGGCAAATCCAAGCTGGCGAGCCGCGGGGGAGGGGCGATCCCGGCCGCCGTTGACCTCGAGTATCCCGAACTGACGGATTCGGAGAATGCCGCACTGCTCTACTGGGCCGCGTGGGGTAAACTTGAGGCAACCCCCGAAGGCACGGACAACGAGAGCATTGAGCTGATCACCAAAGCCTTCAACGTGAACCTTGCTCGGGATCGTGTAGGCGAAGAGCCATACGATGCACTGTCCGAGTCGGATCTGGAATTCGCCACCTTGCTGTTGTCCGAAGCGGAGCCGGCCTTTGAGCTCCTCCGGCAGGTGCGCACGACGAAGGGCTGTCTCTTCTTCCAAGACCACAGTCCCGAGGCGGTCGATAAGAATCTTGCCGAATTCATGGAGATTGGCGCATTCATGCGCAACCTGGCACGTTACGTCGCTGCGCGCGCCCGCTGGGAATCGGAGCAAGGCAACACCGATGCCGCACTGGACTGGTTAACGACCGGCCTGCATATCGCAAACGATCTTAACGACGAATCCGTACTCATCGGCGAGTTGGTTCGGATAGCAATTGGGAATATAATGCTGTCCTCCGCGCAAACGATATTCTACAACCGCCCCCTACCCGAGCAGATACCTCAAGCGCTGCTGGACGAACTCGACGATCTGCGAGACCGCAACCGCTTTGGCGACAGCCTTCGGCGCGAGGGCGTGCTGAGTGAAGCGAGATCGTTGCAGTGGCGAGTTGAATGGTGGAATCCTCTGCCGGCAATATTGTCAGGCAACTACCTCGAAGCCCTTGGCACCTTCATCGAGGCGGTTGAAACGGACGACTACACCGATCGCACACTTAAGCTAGCCAAGTTATCCGACGATGTCGCTCGCACAAGTATAGGAATCAAGAAGTACTTCCACATCTTCGAGGCCACCACGATCCCCGCGCTTTTGCGTGCCGAGGAAAGTCTGGACACCCTCATTGCCAAGATCGACCTGCTGGAATTAAGCCTGTCCCTGCGGGCCTATGAACAGACCCACGGCGCCTTCCCCGATACCCTAGCCGAACTCACGCCCGAATACCTGGCCGCGATTCCTGAAGACCCGTTAAATGGCAAAGACTACATCTACGAGAAGGCCGCCGAGCGCGTGACCGTGCGCAGCGGCGCAACTACCCCGCGCCGTGAAATAGCCTTCCACCTCGCGCCGGCCGTACAGGCCTCGAACGCCCCCTGACGCGTTCTCTTCACAAGCGCGCGAGAATGCAGCCGCCGAGTGCTTAGCCTCGACACGCTTGACGCTATCCCGGGGCCGCTTCTTCATCGGCCTGCGAGCTCTCCACGCCGGGTCCGAGTGGTTTCCATGCGATGAGGAGGAGCGGCAGCAGCGTGACGGCGGCGAGAAACGCGACGGCGATCGCAAGCCCCGTGAATAGCCCGAAGTATATGCTCGGGATGAAATTCGAGAAAAAAAGAATGGAGAACCCGAGGATGATCGAGATGGTCGTGTAATACATCGCGCGGCCGATGCTGTTGTGGCAGCGGTACATCGCCGCCGAGTAGTCCCGGTCCTGCGCGAACTCGCGCTTAAAGCGGTGGATGTAGTGAATTGCGAAGTCGACCGCGATGCCCAGCGTGATCGCCGCCGTCATAATCGTCATCAGGTCCAGCGGAATGCCCGTCCACCCCAAGGTCCCCAAGACCAGCACGACCGGGAGGATATTCGGAATGATGGCGATCGTTGCAAGCCGGATCGATCGAAACAGCAACAGAAACATCAGCCAGATCGCGCCGAAGACCATCCCAATCGTCATGATCTGCGACTGAACCAGACTCTGTAGCATGTTGTTGTACAGGACGAATACCCCAGTCAAATGCGGCGTGTGGTTGTCGAATACCGCCGCGTTCTCGAGGTGCTCTTCTATCGTGGCGATAAATTCCTTCCGGTTCAGGTCTTTGTTCGTCTCTTGTGCGCGCGTAAACAAACGCACCTGCGACTTGTCCCGTGACAAGTAGGGCCAGATGACCGCGTCCTTGACCTCCTCCGACAGCCCCTGCAGCGCGCCTCGAAGAACGAATGGTCCCGGGAGACTACTGCCCTCGGCCATCATCCCATCGGCCACGAGCAGAATCGTGTACGGCGACAGCACCTTGCCCGTCTCAGGAAGCGAGTCGAACCACTCATGGATCTCCTTCAGCCGCGCGAGGTTATCCGCGTCGAGCCAAAAGTCCTCGCGGTCGCCCTCCAACACGATTTCCAAGGGCGTCGTCCCGCCCAGTTCCCGATCGATAACCGTCATCCCCTGGTAAATCTCGGTCGATTCGCGGAAATAGTCGATGAAGCGGTTTTCTACCTTCAAAAGCGACGCGCCGTAAGCGCAAAACACGAACAGCGCGATCGAAAACGCGTAGATGAACCTGCGATGACGCTCCGAGAAGCGCCCGAAAACCATCAGCGGCGACTTCTTCAGCTCCGCGAGCTCGGCAGGCGGCACTTTCCCCTTCGGGAAGAACATCAGCCCCGCCGGCAGAAAAACGAAGCAGAGCGTATAGGCGATGGCGACGCCCGACGCCATAATGATCCCGAAATCCATCACCGGCCGGATCCCGCTCACGATAAGCGAACCGAAGCCGACCATTGTCGTCATCGAAGTATACAAGCACGGCACGGCCATATCGCGCGAGGTCTGCAGGATGAGCTGCTTATTCGTCCAATCAGGAAACCGGGCGTACAGCTCGCGGTAGTGCACCGCGAAATGCAGCACGTTCGCGAGCGCGATGACAAAGAGCAGCGACGGGAAATTCGACGTGACAATCGTGCCGCTCCAATCCGTAAAGCCCATGTACCCCATCATATACAACACCGTCAGCACGCACGTCGCCGTCGGCAGGACGACCCATTTAATCTTCCGGAAAATAAACGTCAATATGCACAGGACAAGCAGCGTCACCGCGTAGCAAAAGGTAAAAATATCCTTCTCGACATAAGCGATGATATCCGCCATGATCATCGGCACCCCGCCGAGATACAGCCTGCCGATGTCCTGGTAATCCGAGACGATCTCGCGCGCCTTCGCGATATTCACCGCGTTCTGCGCGACCGTGTCCGCATACAGCTCGGCATAGGGCTTCTCGATCTCCTTCAGTTCCCGCTTCTCCGCCGCGCTAAGGCCCTCCTCACGGGCCTTGTCACGCAGCGCCGTACGCCGCCTATACAGCTTCTGGAACTCCTCAGGCGGGTCCTTGAACGTAACCTGGAGCGCCGTCGTCGCCCCGTCCTCGCTGATGAGATAGTTCTTGTACAACGGACTCGACGGCAGCTCGAGCCTCGCCAGCTCAGGGTCAGCGCCCTCCGCGAGCGACTTGCTTTTCCCCCCGATCATCTCGAAGATGGTCACGTCCGGACTGTGGAAGAGCGGCACGTTCAGAATGCTCGTGACCGAAGCGACGTCCTCCATCGCCTCGAAGTCCGCGCTCATCTCCGCGAGCCGCTCGAGCGTCTCGGGCGCAAACAGGTCCCCGTCCGGCGTCACCGTCACGATGATGTAATCGTCCGACCCGAAGAGGTCGCGCGACTCGTTGTAATACCGCAGGTCCTTGTCGTTCTCCAGCACAATCGAGTCCGCCGACGCATCGAGCTTGAAGTTGCGAATGTGATACATGAAAAACAACGTGAACGCGGCGGTGAGCACGAGGAAGAAGAGCGGATACCGCAGCACGGTCGCGTTGAAGACCCGCGCGATAGGGCCCGCGGGTTTGTGTTCGAGCACGTCACTCATGGCTTGGGGCTATCCTCCCAGATACCAACGCTTTTCGGGCGACGTCCGAGCCACCCAGCCTAGACCCCACGAGTATAATGACCGTTTCACCCCAAACAGTTCCAATACAAACAACAAGGCCCGTAGATTTCGCCCAGCCGGGCCGACAGGCCCCGGAGACCCCCGCAGGCCGCCGTCGCCGCCTCTGCCAGCACCGTTCCCCTTCTCGTCATTCCGGCGAAAGCCGGAATCTCTAGAAGCGCCGAGCGCACCACGTTCGCAAAATCCACCGACGCACGCCGCTGATCACCGATACCACCTGGCCTCGGATTCAACGGATCGAAGGGATCGCCACTGAGAATCCGCATGATCCCTCCGAGCCGAGGCCCTCCTGTCATTCCCACACAGCTTGTCATTGCGAGTTCGAACCCGCTACGCGGGAAATTGGGACAAGGAAGCACTGGGCGAGCATCTAATGTCAGCCAAGAAACTGAGCAAAGGAGGGACTTTTGGGCTCTTTCAAAAGTAGATGCAAGCGTAGCGAGGCACGAGCGGAGACGTGTCTGTCCCTTTTTTGCGCGACCCGCCCAAGCCCCACTGAAGCCCAACGGACGGGTTACAAACCCGGTCCCTACCTAAAGCGTTCCTTGTTGTCATCCTGAGCGAAGCCGAAGGATGACAGGGCTGATGAGTCACGCCCAGCCGCCACACCTTCCGCCCCCGCACACCATACACCACGCACGCTCGCCGCGCCGCATGGGAGGACGTCCCGACGAGCCGACACACGCGTTTCGCCACCGATGCACACCGATAAACACCGATTACTCCGTAGGGGCGGGTCCCCGACCCGCCCAAGCCCCACTGAAGCCCAACGGACGGGTTACAAACCCGGTCCCTA
>JASJYE010000326.1 GCA_030123645.1 Candidatus Hydrogenedentota bacterium
GCGGTTTCAACGGTCGTAAGCCATGTTGTGCGCCTCCCAATCGATGATCGTCGTGTCGAAGACTGGACCGTCGCAACACACCCTCACCATCTTCTCTCCTTCCAGTTCCTTCTTCGATTCCACGACACATCCAAGACAGACCCCGTCACCGCAGGCCATTTGCGCCTCCAACGCGACCAGGCAACTCGCTCCGGCCCTTACGGCCACTTCCGATGTCGTCGACATCATGATCATCGGACCGCATACATATACCCGGTCACGGGGCCCCGGATGCAGTTCCTCGAGCATCTGCGCGGCGTTCCCCTGCACACCGAGCGAACCGTCGTCTGTCGCAACGTACGTATCGCAGCCCAACTCAGCAAAATAATCGTCACATAGGATAGCGCTCTTCGTCCGCGCCGCGATAATGACCTCAGGCCGCCTGCCCAACTCACTCACGAGTGCTTCCGCCAGCGCGGGAAACGGCGCCACCCCGATGCCGCCCGCCACCAGAATGTGGCGGTCGAAGTCTTCCTCGAGCGGAAATCCATTCCCCAGGGGCCCCTGGACCGAAATCTCTTGGCCTACCCGTGCCTCCGAGAGCAGCCGGGTCCCGTCCCCTGCGACCTTGTAGAGCAGCGACACGCTGCTCTCATAGACACGCTCAAAACTCATCGGTCTCCGCAGAAGCGGATAGTAGCCGGGCTGGATTTGCAACATGCAGAACTGCGCGGGCCGCGCCTCCTGGGCAATCTCGGGCGCTTCGATTCGGAGTCGGAAATGGCCCGGCGCGACATTCTCGTTCTCAAGAATTTCGCAATCCCGGACGTACGGCATCCTATCTCCGCTCCAAGGCCAACTGGTTTTGCAGCAAGTTCAACCCGACACGGATGCGTTCGGCCAGCACTTCGCCCACCCCATCGACCTCCACCAGGTCCTCTTTCGGCGCGCGCATGACCTGCTGCAAGGTCCCGAAGCGCGCCACAAGGTTGTCGATAATCTGCGGAGTCAGCCGGTGTGTCTGCGTCAAGATGCGGTACCCGCGCGACGACAAATACGTATCGATGCTGCGCAAGTTCGAGCTGTAACCAAGAAGCTGGCTGATGCTTCCCAGCTTCAAAATCTCCTCCTGGCTAAGCTCCGACAAGCGCTGTGGGATCGTCTTAACAGGATGCCTTCCCTTCTCCCGGTAGAAGTCCCAAATCAGCAATTCAGCGTCCTTCACCGGCATCATCAACTCCTGTAACTGCATATTGACAAGCCGGCCTTCCGCGCCCAGCTCAATGATGAACGGCTCCATTTCGCGCGCAATGCGCACCACCCGTTCGTACCGGTGAATCGCGCGGCACACGTCGAATATCGTCACCATGTCCTGGAATTCACGCACACTCAGATCTTCAAGAGCCTCATTCAGGGCTATGATAAAGCGTTCGAGCGTCTGCAGCACCTGCGACGCCCGGTTTAGCAGCGTCGGTAGCGTGTCCATCACGTGCTTGCGCTCGCCCACAAACAACGTGACGCTCGATCGCCGCTCAGAGACGGCCACCACGATGCACTTCGCCTGCTTCGCCATCCGCTCAGCCACGCGGTGCCGCGTACCCGTTTCCGCAGACGGACTAGTGCTCCGTGGCTTCAGGAAGCGATTTGCATGCAAAATGCGCCTCCCGTCGAAATTCAGAAGGATCGCGCCGTCCATCTTGCTCAGCTCATACAAAAGCTGCGGCGTGCACGGTGCGTCCAGGCGAACGCCGCCCTCCGACAGGTCGGTCATCCGTTTCGGCTGGCCAAAACAAAGCAGCGCGCCCGTGCCGCTCTGCAAGATGAACGAGATCGCCTCCCGGATAGGCGCCCCCGGCGATATCATCTGCAGCGCACTGCGATACTGCTCCTGTTCCGTTTTCCGCTTCGTCCCTGCCATTCAGCCTTCCTCAGCCATGATTGCCACCGGCCTCGGCGCATCCTCACCCCTGGGCCCCGATATCAAATCCCTCGGCGGCAGGCATTCGTGCCTCACGCGAGCGCCCCGACTCTCCACTTCAATCTTAGAATACACTTTTGAAGCCTGAACTTCGAGCGATTTTAGCCTCGGCGCGCGAATTGTACGCTATAGCACTACGCCGCATCGCGCCCATGCACCCGGAGATACCGTCCGCGAATATGCATGGTGGCGTTTAGGTCAGAGAGCTTGCTATTCTCACCATTCTTTTCTCGGCAATACCTTGAGATACCCTCCTCGAGGGGTCCAATCGACCATGGCGCAGATTCATTTCCTAAGCGACGAGACGGCCCGGGCGGCCCGAGAGGATTTCGGCACGCCCGTGTACCTCTACGATCAGCACAGCCTCGAAGATGCCGCCGCCGCCGCCCTCAGCTTTCCCAACGCCTACGGATTGACCGCCCGCTACGCCATGAAGGCACTACCCACCGCGGCCATCCTGCGCATCCTCACCACTGCCGGACTCCACATCGACGCCAGCAGCGGCTTCGAGGCCGAGCGCGCCCTCGCGGCCGGTATCGCGCCCGAAAAGATACTAATCACCGCGCAGGAGATGCCCGCGAACCTCGAGCAACTCGTCAAGAGTGGCGTCGAGTTCAACGCATGCTCCCTCCACCAGCTCCGCACCTTCGGCGAGATATTCCCCGCTTCGGAGATCTCCGTGAGAGTGAATCCCGGTTTAGGATCGGGGGAAAACAACCGCACAAACGTCGGCGGCCCAGCCGCGAGCTTCGGCATTTGGCATGAACTTCTAGACGAAGTGGAGATCATCCGCGCCGAGCACGGCCTCAAAATCACCGCCATGCACACCCACATCGGTTCGGGCAGCGATCCGGAGATCTGGAAGCGTTGCGCACGACTTTCGCTTGGGATCGCAGCCCGGCTGCACGACGTCCGCCGGCTAAACCTCGGTGGCGGCTTCAAGACCGGGCGCATGCCCGGAGAAGCGTCCGCCGACCTGCACGAAATCGGCAACGCCCTGCTTCCCGATTTCCAGAACTTCGCAAAGGAACACGGCCGCGAATTGCACCTCGAGATCGAGCCAGGCACCTTTATCGCCGCCAACGCAGGCGCCATCGTCGCGACCGTGATCGACGTCGTATCGACCGGACGGCATGGCTACGACTTCATCAAGCTCGACACCGGCCTAACCGAAATCCTCCGGCCCAGCATGTACGGCGCGCAGCAGCCCATGACCCTCGTCCCGGCAGAAGATGGGGGAGAGGAGCGGGCCCCGCACGACTACATCGTCGTGGGACACTGCTGCGAGAGCGGCGACATCCTCACACCCGCCCCCGGCGACCCCGAGGCCCTCCTGCCGCGCACCCTCGTCGACGCCAAAATTGGCGACCTCTTGGTCATCGGCGGCGCCGGCGCCTACTGCGCCGCCATGCCCGCCAAGAACTACAACTCCTTCCCCGAGGCCACCGAGGTGCTCATCACAAACGACGGCATACAGGTACTCATCCGTAGCCGACAGACCGCTCAGCAAATGACCCAAAACGAACTGGAGTGCTGACTCCAAAACATCTAGAGCATTTCAGTCTTGACTTGTCTCATATCCGCAGTGTTCAAACCAGTGTTGTGCATCTTGAGGGTTATCGGCAGACTGACTTTTCAACTTTAAAATGCTCTAG
>JASJYE010000327.1 GCA_030123645.1 Candidatus Hydrogenedentota bacterium
GGCGTGGGTCAAGACGATTTCGTGACCATCGTTCTCCCCAACGGGGTCGAGTTTCTCGAGGCGGCCTTCGCGATTTGGAAGCTTGGCGCGACGCCCCAGCCCGTCTCGTACAGGATTCCGAAGGTGGAATTGGAAGCGATTATCGAATTGGGGAATCCATCGCTCGTCATCGGGATTCCTGATGGGATGGTCGAAGGACGCAAAAGCATTCCCGCGGGATTCGAAGCGGATCCAGATCTTTCGGATGAGCAGCTGCCCGACCGCACGGCCAAGTACTCCAAGGCGATGACATCCGGGGGCAGCACGGGGCGCTCGAAACTGATTGTTGCCGAACGGGCTGGCGAGTTTGACGACGAAGCCCCACTTGGCGAGCGGATGCAACTGATCGGCGAACGGGCCCACTTGGTCCCCGGACCTTTGTATCACAACGGTCCTTGGTCATGGTCGATGATGGCCCTGTTCACCGGTTGCCATCTGGTCATAATGAGCCGGTTCAACGAAAGTGAGACCCTGCGCCTTATCGAGGAACATAAGGTGGACTATATGATGGTGGTTCCGACAATGATGCACCGCATCTGGCGGCTGGAGGAGAAAGAGCGGTCGCAGTACGACCTCAGCTCGTTGCGGATCGTGCTGCACCTGGCGGCCCCCTGTCCGCCATGGCTGAAGGTGGCCTGGATCGAATGGCTAGGCGGCGAGCGAATCCATGAATTATATGGCGGTACGGAATCTATCGGCGCGACGTGGATTACCGGCACTGAATATCTCGAGCATCGCGGTTCCGTGGGCAAAGCCATGGAAGGCACCCAGCTCAAGATTCTCGACCCCGATGGCAACGAATTGCCCGCGGGCGAAACCGGTGAGGTCTATATGATGCCCGCGGAAGGCGAAGGCTCCACCTACCACTACATCGGCGCGGAACCGAAACGGCACGAGGGCTTCGAAACCCTCGGCGATATCGGGTGGATGGACGAGGACGGCTTCCTCTATCTCGCCGACCGGCGCACCGACCTAATCATCGCTGGCGGCGCCAATATTTACCCCGCAGAGGTGGAGGCGGCCATCGACGCGCATCCTAAGGTGGCGTCGAGCGCCGTAATTGGCCTTCCGGATGAGGACCTGGGCCAGCGCGTTCACGCCATCGTTCATGCGGCGGAACCCGTAACCGAAGACGAACTCCTTGAACATCTCGCCGACCAACTGGTGCGCTACAAGATCCCTCGCAGCATCGAATTTGTGGACGAACACCTCCGCGACGACGCGGGGAAGGTGAGGCGCTCCGCGCTACGCGAGGCCCGGATCGATCGCGAATCCGAAAAACAGAAGTGATACGGCCGAAACTTGCGGGACTGCTGTCCATCATCGCACCTTCGCTCGTGAGTAAAAAACGTGCCGAACGAGCCAGCGGGTTTGTGCCGAACGATGCTGAATCGACACAGCTCGGCTGGGAGTCCTGGGAAGATCCGCCCTCCGAGTCAGACGGAAGGGTGTGTTTCTGTTTTGCGCTGCTATCTGCCCCATTTCTTGACAACGGTCATAGCTGCTGATTAGATCGGTTGATTCAGGCCAGCCGAATCGAGGAGCGAACGCGTGCGCATCGTCAAGGACCCCTTTCTGCAGTTTCTGGCCATTGGGGCGCTGATATTCGTTGTGTACAGCTTTTCTAAGTCCTCAGAACGAAGGGACGCAGAAAAGCGTATCGAGATTGATGGGCCAACGCAGGATTGGATTTACAGCAATTTCGAGAAACAATTTCGGCGGCGGCCCAGCCGCTTGGAAATGGGCTCTCTGATCCAGGCCTTTATCGAGCACGAAGTGAAATATCGCGAAGCGCTCGCCATAGGCTTGGACGAACGAGACACTATTGTCCGGCGCCGCATGATGCAGAAGTTCGATTTTCTCTTCGGTAACGCAGCGGCCGATATGGCGCCCGGCGATGGCATTTTGCAAGCCTGGTACGCAGCCAATTCCGACGAGTTCGCTTTGCCGGCTACGGTCAGCTTCACTCACCTGTGGTTCAGTCCGGACAGCAGGGGAAGCGCCGCAGCGGCCGATGCGGAGGCCGCACGTGAAGCCTTGCGTGCGGGCGAAGAGAGACGGGGCGATCTTTTCCCCTTCGATGTCGCGTTCGACACGGCCACCCGCGCGGAAGTGCGCAACGTTATGGGCCCCGAGTTTACCCAGAAGGTCTTCGAGGCGCCGATAAATGAATGGTCCGGCCCTTTTGAATCTGGACTGGGCCATCATGTGGTTCGGGTAACGCAAAAGTCCCTGCGCGAATCGCGGCCCTTCGCGGAAGTTCGGGATGCGGTGCTCCAGCGTTGGCGCGATACGGAAAGTGAGCGCATCCTGGCGGAAATGGTGGCGCGGCTCAAAGCGGGCTATGACGTCGTGATAGACGAAGCGGCTATTGCCCAGTTCGACTATGCGCCGGACCCACCATGAACCGTCTGGTATCGTTGAGTTGCGCTCTCTTGGCCTTCACCGGCTCCGTGGCGGCACACGAAGTGCGGCCTGCCCTGTTGAAGGTCTCCGAATTGGGCGGCGGTCAGTTCCTGGTTCGCTGGAAAGTACCCGCCATGGGGAATCAACGGCTGGCCATTGACCCGCTATTTGCAGCGGCGTGCGTCGAAAGCGGCGAGCGTGTGGACGGTTTCGCTTCAGGCGCATCGCTACGATCCTGGCGCATCGATTGTGACGAGGGTCTTGCGGATACCGATATTGGTTTTCCCAATCTTCCCGCCACCATGATAGATGTCCTCGTTCAGATCACCTTTCTAGACGGCCGCTACTACACGGGCCTTGTACGGCCGCGCGATCCGGTCTTTCACGTACCCGCGCGCGATAGCGAAGCATCGGTTTTTCGCAGCTACCTAGCGCTGGGCATCGAACACATTCTATTTGGCTGGGACCACCTGCTCTTTGTCCTTGGCATGGTGCTGCTGGTGACCGATTATCGGCGCCTCCTATGGGCGGTGACGGGCTTTACGGCCGCTCACAGCATCACGCTCGCCCTTGCCACGCTCGATTTCGTGCGTGTCCCCGGCCCCCCCGTGGAAGCGATCATTGCGCTCAGCATCGTGTTCTTGGCGGTCGAGGCGATTCGATACCGGCGGACCGGTGAGGAAACGCTGGCCATCCGCGCGCCGTGGGCCGTCTCCATCGCCATCGGTCTCATACACGGCCTGGGCTTTGCCGGGGCGCTCAGCGAATACGGACTTCCCGCGCATGCCCGATTCATCTCGCTGTTGGCTTTCAATCTAGGTGTGGAAGCGGGACAGTTGACGTTTATCGGCGCAGTCCTGCTTCTGGGCGGGGTGGCGCGGCGAATGGACGCGCAACTCGTGCCGCGAGTTCAGTTCGCGGCAATGGGGTTCATCGGAGTTTGTGGGTCGTTTTGGCTTGTAGAACGGCTTAGCGGTTTCTTCGTTGGTTTATAGCGCGACAACGCTAGATTTTACTAAAGCCGCTGAGCAAAACGGGACTGTCCCTGTTTTTGGGCCGGCGATTGGTTTTTCACCAGCTCCATGGTAACTAGTTATTGGGCGAGGGTGCACAGAGATGGGGAGCGCCACGCTTCGCTCGTGATGACGGCTACCCGGGCTAG